>NZ_JBFBCG010000127.1:0-11163 GCF_040683105.1 Streptomyces sp. NPDC051020
CCTCCCGAGGTCCTGTTGCACCACATCGAGCGCGACCTGGTCGCCCACACCGGCGGAGACCTCGGCGATGACGTCGCCCTCATCGCCATCCGCCGCGCGCCCACCGGACACTCCGCCCAGCGCCGGGGGAGAGATTGTCCACGCGAAGCCGAGAGGGCCGCGAAGAAGACACCGGCCCGGAAGACCAAGGCGAAGAGGCCAGCCGCGGAGAAGACCGCCAAGCGGGACGCCGCGCGGCAAGCGGGCTGAGAGAGCGCGCGATGCTCGGTGCTCAGGTCTCTGGCGGGCATCCGCTCATGCCGGTGCAGGAATCCACGGCCGGCCGACGCGGAGGTGGTGTGTCTCCGGCCGGTGGGTGGTCCGGCCGGTGACAGGGACGGGCAGCAGGGTCCAGAGCTCGGCAACGCCCTGCGCTGGTCAGGGCGTTGCCGAGTCCGTGGTGGCGTATGCCTCCAAGCGGTCGGCGAGTTGTCGGGGCCGTGCGAGAGCAACCATGTGGCCGCCGTCGATCTCGTCGGGAACGATCCCGAGGCGTTCGGCGACGACGCGGCGCATGAACGCGGCGGGGAGCAAGCGGTCGTCCCGGCAGAGCAGGAACGCCGTCGGCGTCGAAGGCCACGCGGACAACGGCCAGGGCGCCGCGAACGGGGTCTCGGACTGCCGGCGACTGTGCTCGCGCGCCTGAGCGGCCAGCGCGGGCGGGACGTCATGGAAGAACAGGGCGTCCTCGTCATCGGGGTCCCGGCCGTCGCGCTCGTCCTGCTCGCGTCGGGCCTGTTCATAACCTGTGTTGGCCCACCAGGTACCGGGAGCCTCGCCAGGCTGCGGGATCATCGCGGTCAGCAGTACCAGTCGCTCGACGGGGGCGCGCAGGCAGACCAGCGGCGCGGTGAATCCGCCGAAGGAGTGGGCGACCAGCACGGTGCCGGTGCGGTCGCCGATCGCGGCGGCCACCGTGTCGGCGTACTCGGGCAGCCCGGCCGCATCGTCGTCGCAGGGCAACTCGGGCGTGGCCACGCGGTGGCCGCGGGTTCGCAGCTCGTCGGCGAGCAGGTGCCAGTTCCAGGAATCGGATCCGGCTCCGGGGATGAACACGTACTCGGTCATCACGCCTGTCCCCGCCGCGTGAACTCGGCGGCCGTGGAGTCACCGGGGAATCGGGTCCGGAAGTCCAGGACCCCCACCCAGGCGGGGCGCACCGCGATCCGGGCCATCCGCACACCAGGATGGTCGACGGCCGCGACCCGGGCCGCGCCCTCCTCCTCGCCACCGTAGCGGCGCATGGCCTGCGCGTACTCCGGGACGATCCCGTCGACATCGGTGACCTCGGCACGGCCACGGATCAACAGCGCCCGCGGCGGGGTCCCGGCGGCGTCGATCGTGATCGCCACATCGGGCCTGGCCCGCAGCGCCGCGATCTTCCGGGCGGGGAAGAACGTGGACAGCACCACATCTTGCCCAGTCCAGTGGAACAGCATCGGGAACACCCGTGGTGTGCCATCGGCTGCCACATACGCCACGCGTGCGAGCTCGGTCGAGGCCAGCAGGCCCTGCGCGATGTCGCTGTCCAGCAGGCGGACATCTCCCTGCCGCAGGGCCGCCAGCTCCTCGTGGGTCAGTGTGTGCACATTCAGCTCCTTGCCTCCGACCGCACCGGTTGCGGTCGTGCACTGTGAGACCACCCGAGCGCGGAAAAGGAATCGGAGCTATCAGGGCAGGGTCGCAGGCAGGCCGAATGCGCCGAAGACACGGGGCTCGAACGCAACGATCTCGGTGATCTCCCCATCCTCGACTCGCAGCACGTTGAGCACCTGCGGCCGGTAGGCCGCCTCTCCCGGCAGCCGGATGTAGCCGGCCATGGCCGGCTGCCGGTTCGCCGCCACCGGCACACCCCGCCACTGCCCCCGATGCAAGGGCGACCCCGATCCCAGTGCGTTCCCGACGAAGGCGACGACGTCCGCCCGGCCGACGAAGAAGTACGGCAACGGTGGCATGGACAGCCGCACGTCCTCGCTCAAGAGCTCCGCCAACGCCGCGACGTCGGCCCGCTCGTGGGCAGCCAGGAAACGACGCAGCAGCTCCCGCTCCCGGTCAGCAAGGGGAGTGGCCGAGACTCGGCCGGCGCGGCGTTCCGGCAAGTGCTCCCGCAGCACCGGCCGTGCCCGCTGCAACGCGCTTTTCACCGCGGCCACGCTCATCTCCAGCAGCGCGGCGGTTTCCGCCGCCGGCCAGCCGAGCATGTCCCGCAGAATCAGCACGGCCCGCTGGCGAGGCGGCAGATGCTGGATCGCCACCACGAATGCCAGCTCGATGGTCTTCCTGGCGACGACCACGGCCTCCGGCTCCGCCTCCCGAGCAGCCGCCGGCTCCAGCAACCGGTCCGGGAACGGCTGCAGCCACCCCACGTCCGCCGGTCGGCCGGACTCACCCGGTGTCAGCTGCCGCGGCTGCCGGTCGAGGAAGTCCAGGCACACGTTCGTCGCGATCCGGTACAGCCACGCCCGAAATGCGGAGCGGCCCTGGAAACTCCCGCGATAGCGCCACGCCCGCAGCAACGCCTCCTGCACCAGGTCCTCTGCATCGTCGAACGAGCCCACCATCCGGTAGCAGTGCACCCGCAACTCCCACCGATGCCGCTCGGCGAGCCCGGCGAACGCCGCCCCGTCCGCCGCTCGCACAGCGGCGAGCACCTCGCTGTTCACACTCGCCGGCCCGTCCAACGCTCAGCTCCCCCTATCCGACCGCCACCGGCAACCCTAAGGGCTGTCCCGCCGATGCCGATCCTCTGAAGGGGGCCGCGCACGGCGACGGCGACGGCGATGGTGATGGCCGTCTCAGACGTGCGCGAGGAGGCGCTCCAGAGGCCGGGGAACGCGCCCGGGGTCCAGATGCGCGACCAGCGCCTGCGCGTAGAGCGCCTTGCGACCGCTGTGCGTGCCCATGAAGCGTCGCAGCTGGTGCTCCACAGGCCGTTCCCGCTGTGCCGGCTGGCCCTGGAAGGTATGGAAGGGGCGCATCTCACCCTGGGCCTCGATCACCTGCTGCACACCCTCGGCCCCGAGAGCGCGGATCAACTCGTCCTCCAGGTCGGCGACGCACACATGGAAACCGAGTGTCTCCAGTCCCGCGCGCGTGAGACCGGACCCGAGTCCGACCCGCTCCAGGTGACGCCGGAAGTGCCGCTCCTCGCCGATGTCGCAGAGACCGGCCAGCGGGAGGCCGAGCCCCGGAGGACCGCACACGTCCAGGAAGCGCCCGATGCTCATCGCACCTCCGAGCGGTACGACCGCCACGCCCTCCGCACCGAGATCGCGGCCGTAGCGCGTGGCCAGCGCTTCGAGCGCGACCTGATCACTGCTCCCCTCGACGAGCACGACCATGCGCACACCGCAGCCGGCCAGCTCCCGCGCCACCGTGGCGGCCGCACCCGCTCCCGCTCCGCCGGCCGCCCACGCGACCAGCGCCAGGCCAAAACGCCTCAACTCGTCCACGAGACCTCGCTTCCCCACGCCATCCTGGCACGGCCGAAACCCCGTACGCACGCACGTTTTCCGGGGCGACGACTCAAGGAAACGGAGGAGGTGCGGCTTCGGGTTCGCAGGCGGTGGAGTCCGGCGCAGCGCCGGCCAGCCGTGTTCCACGTCTGAGACCGACCAGCACATGGGGGGCGGCGTCGCGGGGCTGGGTGCGCACATCTGCGGGCCCGGCCGGTCATGGCCGGCCGGGCCCGGGCGGGAGGAGTCCCGCCGCCTCAGTGTGCTGCTATTGAGGTCAGAAGTTCAGCTTCCAGCTGTCGATGAAGCCGCTGTCGCCGCGGAACATGTCCTGGACCTTGAGCCTCCAGGTGCCGTTGGCGGTCTTCTTGGAGGCGTTCACGGTGTAGGTGGCGAGCACGTCGTCGGCCGAGTCGTTGATGTTGGAATTCTTCAGGCGGTACAGCGTGCCGTCAGGGGCCACCAGGTCGATGACCAGGTCACCGCGCCAGGTGTGCTTGATGTTCACGTCGACCTTGAGGGCACTCGGTGCCTTGCCGGCGATCCCGGTGACGTTGACGTCCGAGTAGACCGCGGCGCCCCCGTCGGGGATGGCGACGTCGGTGGTGTTCTCGAAGGTCTTGATCACGCTGACGACGTTCCAGGTGAACGTCGCGGTGGAGGAGGCGTTGGTCGAGTCCGTGACCGTGACCGTGACCGTGCTGGTGCCCAGCGTGGTGGGGGTGCCGGAGATCAGGCCGGTGGAGGCGTCGAGCGACAGGCCGGCCGGCAGGCCGGTGGCCGTGTAGGTCAGCGCGCCCGGGTTGGTGCTGGTGGCCTGGATCTGCAGGCTCGCGGACTTGTTGACCAGCGTGGTCTGGAGGCCGGGGTCGGTGACCGTCACGCCCTGGACGATGCGGCTGCCGACGTTGATGGCGGCCCAGGCGTTGGCGGTGTTGTTGTAGGTGTCGCTGCCGAGCCCGTACAGGTCGGCGGCCGCCTGCAGGGTGGCGGTGCGGGCGGCGGCGTAGTTGGTGGAGGAGGTCATGTAGGTCGACAGTGCGCGGTACCAGATCTTCGCGGCGGCGTCGCGGCCGATCGCGGTGACGGGCAGGCCGTCGGAGGTCGGGCTGTTGTAGCTCACGCCGTTGACGACCTTGGCGCCGCTGCCCTCGGAGGCCAGGTAGAACCAGTGGTTGGCCGGGCCGGAGGAGTAGTGGACGTCGATGCTGCCGATGCCGGAGTACCAGGCGTCCTTGGACGCGCCGTCCTTGCTCGGCTGGTCCATGTAGCGCAGCGGGGTGCCGTTGCCGTTGATGTCGATTTTCTCGCCGACCAGGTAGTCACCCGGGTCGGTCGCGGAGTTCACGTAGAACTCGACGGCCGCGGCCATGATGTCCGAGGTCGCCTCGTTGAGGCCGCCGGACTCGCCGCTGTAGATCAGGCCGGCGGTGTTGGAGGTGACGCCGTGGCTCATCTCGTGGGCGGCCACGTCGAGGGAGGTCAGCGGCTTGGTGTTGCCGGAGCCGTCGCCGTAGGTCATGCAGAAGCAGGAGTCGGACCAGAACGCGTTGACGTAGGCGTTGCCGTAGTGCACGCGCGAGTAGGCGCCGACGCCGTCGTTCCTGATGCCGTTGCGGCCGTGGACGTTCTTGTAGTAGTCCCACGTGGCCTGGGCGCCGAACGCGGCGTCAACACCGGCGGTCTGACGGTCGCTCGGCAGGCCGTTGCCCCAGACGTCGTCCGCGTCGGTGAACAGCGTGCCGGTGCCGGAGCTGCCGCCGTTCAGGTCGTACGTCTTGTGGCTGCCGCGGGTGCCGTCGGTCATCTCGTAGGTCGAGCCCGACAGCGTGGTGCCGAGGGTGACCTGGCCGTTGTACTGGCCGGTGCCGGTGCCGGTCTCGATGCCCTGGTACTCGAACAGTTTGGCACCGGTGGTGGCGTCGGTGATGACGTGCAGCTCGGACGGGGTGCCGTCGTGCTGCACGCCGCCGATCACGGACTCCCAGGCCAGCACGGGCTTGCCGGAGGCGGCCCAGACGACCTTGCGGACGGTGCCGGCCTTCGGGGCGGTGGCGCCCTTGGCCTTGGCGCGGTCGAGCGCGAAGGTCTTCGCCGAGCCGGCGCTCTTCGCGGCGGTGGTCGAGGCGACCTTCACCGTCGCCTTGGTCGCTTTGCTGACGCTCTTGACGGCGCCGTTCGCCGCCGCGTGGACGACGAGGTCGCCGCCGAGGACCGGCAGGCCCGCGAAGGTCCGCTCGTAGCGGGTGTGCACTGTGCCGTCGGCGTCCTTCAGGACGGACTTCACCAGCAGTTGTTCCTGTCCGCCCAGGCCCAGGGTCTTGGCGGTGGTGGCGACGGTGGCCTGCGCGTCGGCGAGCAGCGTGGCGCGCTCGCTCGCGCTGAGCTGGACCTGCAGCGCGCCGGCCCGGACCTTCGCCTTGGGCGCGTCGGCCTGGGTGCCGGCGGTGGCGGGCGTGGGGAGCGCAACGGCGATCATCGCGGCGGCCGCCATGAGCGCGCTCGCGGCAACAGCTTTGCGGGGGGTCGTTCTCACTCGGAACTCCTTCTGCGGCGACCGGGGTTGCGGCCGGTGACAGCCCGGGCAGGGGGTACTGCCCGAGTAGAGCTGGTGGTGCGGTGAGGAGGACATGACCGCAGCGGTGCGAGATCCCTGTGGGGAACGTCCAGCCCCGCGCGGCCGGAGAAGAGCATGCCATTGTCGACCTGTGCATGTCACGTACTTGATGATGTCGGGTTCCTGACATCCGGATTCCGACAGCCCGGGTGATTCCCTCCGGTCCCGGCCGTCGCGCACGGTGGTGCCGCGGCAGTACTCCGGCACCGCCGGATCTTCCGCACCGCCTGGCCCGCCTTCACGTCGGCGCTGCGCCGACCGGCCTCCGGATCCGGTCCGTCAGGATCCGTGCCGTCTCGTCGAGTTCGTCATCGACACCCGCGCCCGAAACGGCTGCACCGCACCGATCGGCTCGCCCGCCAAAGACCGGATCCGGCACCTGACCGCCGCACTGCCGCCGGCGAGGACACCTTCCACGGCCTCATCGAGTACTCCACGGCCTCGTCAGCCGCCCCTGCATGCGGCGGTGTCACAGCTGCAGCGGCTGCGGTGGCACCACTGGGAGTTCCACAACGGCCCGGCCCGCATCCTGTACCGGTGGAAGGCCGACCAGTTGCTGCGCGAGGCCGGCGTCGACTATGAACTCGCCGCGCACGGCGAGGACCTCGGGTGCCTGGTCACCGTCACCGACGACGCCCGCAGCCGGCTGGTGCATCGCGCCCAGCAGCCGCCACAGGGTCTTCTCCTGCAAGAACCCCGCCCCGGGGCGGGCGGTTCACAGGGGTGGGGCGTAGCCGCGGGTGCGGACGAGGTCGTGGGTGAGCTCGGTGAAAGCGCGGGTGGCGGCGCTTTGGTAGGCGCCCTCGCGGTGCAGGAGGGTGACGGTGCGGGTGGGCAGGGGCGGGTCGAGGGGGACGGGGGTGAGGTGGGGGTGGTCGTGAGTGATGGCGTCGGGCAGGACGGTGGCGAGCGGGGTGCGCTGGACGATTTCGGTGAGGGCCTGGATGGAGTTGGCCTCGATCGTGACGCGGGGGGCGGTCCGGTGGCGGGTGAAGTAGGTGTCGATGTGGCTGCGGGTGGCGAAGTCTCCGCTGAGAAGAGCGAGTTGCTCGTCCTTGAGGGTGCGGACCGGTAGGGGTTTGGGCATCGCCTGGGCGCGCGGGGTGCCGGTCACGAGGCTGAGGGTCTCGGTGAACAGTGAGGTGGCGGTGATGCCGGGCAGGTGGGCGCCGGCGAAGGCGATGCCCACGTCGAGGTCGTCGGCGAGCAGGGCCGCTTCGATGCGGTCCTGGGTCATCTCCGCCAGGGTGAGGCTGACGCCGGGGTGGCGGGCGTGGAACTCGGCGGTGAGCGGGCCGATCAGGTAGGCGGTGAAGGTGGGGGTGACGCCCAGGCGCAGGTGGCCGCGGGAGAGGTCCTGGACGTCGTGGACGGCGCGTTCGGCAGCGGCCAGGTCGCGCAGTGCGCGCCGGGCATGGTCGGTGTAGACAGCGC
Source organism: Streptomyces sp. NPDC051020 (assembly GCF_040683105.1). Taxonomy (NCBI): domain Bacteria; kingdom Bacillati; phylum Actinomycetota; class Actinomycetes; order Kitasatosporales; family Streptomycetaceae; genus Streptomyces; species Streptomyces sp. NPDC051020. The sequence goes on from NZ_JBFBCG010000127.1 coordinate 7,546, forward strand.
CGGCGTCGGTGAGTCGCACCGTGCGGCCGGTGCGGTCCAGCAGCTGCACGCCCAGGCTCCGCTCCAGCTGCTTGATCTGCTGGGAGAGCGTGGGCTGCGAGATGTGCAGCCCCTCGGCGGCGCGAGTGAAGTTGCCGTGTTCGGCCACGGCGAGCAGATAGCGCAGGTGACGCAGTTCGAGAACAGCCATGACGCCAACTATAGATGTGACCAATAGCTTATATGGTCAACGACTCTTGGACACTATAGGCACAGGTCATGCATGGTGGATCTCACCAGCCCACAGGGCCGATCGCCACCAGAAGGGAGTGACCATGCAGGACCTCACCGAGGGCGTCGCCCGTTTCCAGAGGGACGTCTTCCCGGCCAAGGCGGAGCTCTTTGCCCATCTGGCCACGCATCACATGCCACACACGCTGTTCATCAGCTGCTCCGACGCCCGCGTCGTTCCCGAGCTGATCACCGGCACCGAGCCGGGTGACCTCTTCGTCATCCGAACGGCAGGCAACCTGGTGCCCGCGTACACCCCCGGGGCCGACGGGGTCGCGGCGAGCATCGAGTACGCGGTTGCCGCACTGGGAGTGAAGGACATCGTCGTCTGCGGTCACTCCGCGTGCGGCGCGATGACCGCCCTCGCCGAGGGCCACGACCTCAGCGGTGCCCCGGCGGTCGCCGACTGGCTGCGGCTCGCCGACGCCTCGGTGGCCCGTACCGCCGCCGACGGTGACGTGCCCGCCCTGGTGCGGCAGAACGTGCTCGCCCAGCTGGCGAACCTGGCCACCCACCCCTCGGTCGCCCGCGCCCTGGCGGAAGGGAAGGTCGCCCTGCACGGCTGGGTCTACGACATCCCCACCGGCCGCGTCGAGGACCTGAGCGCCACCGGCCCCGCGCTCGCGGCCTGACCCACCCGGCTTGGGGCTCCCGTCCGCGTCAGCCCGCCGGGAGCCCCTTCCACCCCCACCCACCCGCCACTTCACCCCCACCCCCCTCCCCGTGAAGTGGCCCACCCGAGAAAAGGACGTACTGATCATGGTGCACGCCCAGTTCGAGCAGACCGCTCGTGAGGCCCTGGCGGCCAAGGCCGTGGAGGCCAAGACCGTCAAGAACCTGTCCTGGAAGCAGATTGCTGAGGCCTCGGGCCTGTCGGTGGCCTTCACCACCGCCGCCGTCCTCGGCCAGCACCCGTTGCCGGAGGACTCCGCGAGGGCCGTGGCCGAGCTGCTGGGCCTGGATGACGACGCGGCGCTGCTGCTGCAGACCATCCCGGTCCGTGGCTCGATGCCGAACCGGATCCCGACCGACCCGACCATGTACCGCTTCTACGAGATGCTCCAGGTCTACGGCACCACCCTCAAGGCCCTGGTCCACGAGGAGTTCGGCGACGGCATCATCTCCGCGATCAACTTCAAGCTCGACGTGAAGAAGGTCGCCGACCCCGAGGGCGGCGAGCGCGCCGTCATCACCCTGGACGGCAAGTACCTGCCGACCAAGCCCTTCTGACCGGCGCCGATACGGCGTCACACGCGGACGGTAACGGGGCGGGCCGGAAACAGTCTTCCGGCCCGCCCCGCCCCGTTCCCTGAACCCCGCGAAGCCGCCTGCCGGGGCCTCGCATCCCTCTTCCGTCTTTGGAGGATCTTTCATGGACTTCGTCCAGCGCACCATCGACATCGCCCGCCAGAACGTCGCCGAGGGTGGCCGCCCGTTCGCGACCGTCATCGTCAAGGACGGCGAGATCCTCGCCGAGAGCCCCAACAAGGTCGCCCAGACAGGCGACCCCACCGCACACGCGGAGATCCTCGCCATCCGCGAAGCCTGCACCAAGCTCGGCACCGAGCACCTGACCGGCACCACCATCTACGTGCTCGCCCACCCCTGCCCGATGTGCCTGGGCTCGCTGTACTACTGCTCGCCGGACGAGGTCGTCTTCCTCACCACCCGCGACGCCTATGAGCCCCACTACGTGGACGACCGCAAGTACTTCGAGCTGGACAGCTTCTACGACGAGTTCGCCAAGCCCTGGCAGGAGCGCCGGCTGCCGATGCGTTACGAGGCGCGCGAGGACGCCGTCGAGGTGTACCGGGTCTGGCAGCAGCACAACGGCGGCGAGCGCCGCGTCGCGGGCGTCCCGACCGCCGGCTGAGGCGCCTAGGGAGCGTATCGAGTCGTGATCAATCTGCGGGATACGCCTTCGCGGCACGGCCCGGTCCGGTAGACCGTCTTGCGTGACGCGAGTGCAACTGACCGACGCGGAGTGGGCGTTCATCGAGCCGTACCTGCCGATCGGCGAGTACGGCCCATATCCCGAGCGGCTGCGGCAGCAGTTCGAGGGCGTGATCTGGCGGTTCAAGACGGGCGGCCAGTGGCGGGAGATGCCGACGGAGTTCGGCGCCTGGTCGACCGTCCACAACCGCTTCCGGCAGTGGCGTGACGCCGGGGTCTTCGAGGCCCTGCTGGAGGGCCTGATCGCGGAAGCCGCGAAGCGCGGTGAGGTGGACCTGTCCTTGGTCAGCATCGACTCCACCACCGCCCGTGCCCACCACGACGCGGCCGGGATGCACCTCGACGAGGACGTCCTCACCGCTTTGGAGAAGGCCGCCGCCGAGGAGGAGAAGGCCAGGTCAAAGGGGGCGGCTGCGAAGAACAAAGCGGGCAGGCGGCCGAAAGCGATCCCGCGCGGGAAGAACGAAGACGCATCCGGCGTCGGCACAAACTCCGGCTGAAGGCCGCCCTCCTCGGACGCTCCAGGGGCGGGCAGACCAGCAAGGTCCACCTTGCCGCCGACCGCAAGTGCCGCCCGCTGGCGTTCATCCTGACCGCGGGCCAGGCAGCGGACAGCCCGCAATTCATCCCCGTCCTGAAGAAGGTGCGGGTGCGTGGGCCCGTCGGCCGCCCCCGCACCCGGCCGGACGCGGTCGCCGGGGACAAGGCCTACTCGTCCCGCGGCAACCGCGCCCACCTGCGCAAACGCCGGATCAAGGCGGTCATCCCGGAGAAGAAGGACCAGGCCGCCAACCGGAAGAAGAAGGGCTCCAAGGGCGGCCGGCCCGTCAGCCACGACACCGAGCTCTACAAGGAACGGAACACCGTCGAGCGGGGGATCAACAGGATGAAGGCACGGCGAGGCATTGCCACCCGCTACGACAAGACCCCGGGGAGCTACCTCGCCGGCCTCCACCTCCGCGCCTCGATGATCTGGATCAAGGACCTCGCACGAGCAGCCCCTTGATCACGACCAAATACGCTCCCTAGTAGGGCGTGTTTCGATAGTAGCGTCGCCCGGCAGGCGGGACTTTCGAAACACGCCTAAGGGCTGTCCCGTAATCCCTGGTGAATCAGCGCGCGGCGTCAGATGTGGTGCATCGCAAGGCGGAGGGGCGTCCTCATGCTGGTCTTCCTCGGGCGTTCCGACAACGCGGCGAGGTGCCGCAGCTGTCGTCGGGCGCCCGCCAGGGATCACGGGACAGCCCTTAGTAGGGCTTTGTTAGGTACCCCGGATGATCAAGCAGGAGTAGGGTTGTGCTCTTCTTTCAGGTGTGACTCCTGAGGAGATGGAAGAGGTCCGTCCGCGCCTGGAGGCGTTCGCGGCTCAGATGCTCGGCTCGCTGGCCCGTCGGG
>NZ_JBFBCG010000128.1:0-11057 GCF_040683105.1 Streptomyces sp. NPDC051020
TCCGGTTGGTGGAGTCGTGGGGTGTGCGTCCGGATTTCCTGGTGGGTCATTCGGTCGGTGAGATTGCTGCCGCGCATGTTTCGGGTGCGCTGTCGCTGCCGGACGCGGCCGAACTAGTCGTCACCCGGGGTCGGTTGATGCAGGCGCTGCCCGCCGGTGGGTCGATGGTGGCGGTGGAGGCAACGGAGGCCGAGGTGCTTCCGTTGCTGAATGGTGAGGTGGGGATCGCGGCGGTCAACGGGCCGCGTTCGGTGGTGGTCTCGGGCACGGAGGCGGCGGTTGCCGAGCTGGTCGCCACGTTCGAGGCGCAGGGGCGTCGGACGAGTGTGTTGCGGGTGTCGCATGCGTTCCATTCGCCGTTGATGGAGCCGATGTTGGCGGAGTTCGGTGCGGTGGTGGCCGGGTTGTCGTTTGGTTCTCCGTCGATTCCCGTGGTGTCGGGGGTGTCCGGGGATCTGGCGGCGGGCTGGGGTTCGGCGGAGTACTGGGTGCGGCATGTTCGTGAGGCTGTGCGGTTCGCGGATGCGGTGTCGTACGTCGTGTCGCGTGGTGTGACGTCGTTCGTCGAACTGGGCCCCGATGGTGTGCTGAGCGGGATGGCGCGGCAGTCGGTGGAGTCGGAGACGTCTGTCTTCGTGCCTTTCGTGCGCAAGGGCCGTCCCGAGGTGTCCACGGTGGTCTCCGCTCTCGGTCAGCTGCACGTGGCCGGGGTGGGGGTCGACTGGGCCCGGTACTTCGAGGGGTCGGGTGCTCGGCGGATCGACCTGCCGACGTACGCGTTCCAGCGCGAGCGGTACTGGCTGGAGTCGGTGGGTGCTGGGGATGCTGGTGGGTTGGGTCAGGTGGTGGTGGATCATCCGGTTTTGGGTGCGGCGGTGGCGTTGCCGGATTCGGGTGGTGTGGTGTTGACGGGCCGGTTGTCGGTGGAGGGGATGTCGTGGTTGGCGGATCACGATGTGCTGGGGTCGGTGTTGTTGCCGGGTGCGGCGTTCGTGGAGTTGGTGGTGCGGGCTGCTGATGAGGTGGGTTGTGGGGTGGTGGAGGAGTTGACGTTGCAGGCTCCGTTGGTGCTTCCGGAGCGTGGTGGGGTGGCGTTGCGGGTTGTGGTGGGTGGTCGGGACGAGACGGGGTCTCGTTCGGTGCGCGTGCATTCGCGGCCGGAGAGTGGTGGTGCGGGTGCCGAGTGGGTGCTCCACGCGGACGGTGTGCTGGGCAGTGGTTCGGGTCAGCCGGGGCCGGCCTTCGACCTCAGCGCATGGCCCCCGCCGGGCGCCGAAACCGTACGGACCGAGGACTCCTACGCGTTGCTCCGGAAGCAGGGCTACGCCTACGGGCCGGTCTTCCAGGGGCTGAAAGCCGTGTGGCGGCGCGGGGACGACGTCTTCGCCGAGGTCGCTCTGCCCGAGCAGGCGCACGCGGACGCCGAGCGTTTCGGTCTCCACCCCGCATTGCTCGACGCGACCATGCACGCCCTCGGAGTCGGCGAGGACGTCACGGGCGACGAACCGACCGAGCTTCCCTTCTCCTGGACGAACGTTTCTCTTCATACCGCCGGCGCCCGCGCGCTTCGGGTACGGATCTCGCCCCAGGGCGTCAACGGCCGCACGCTGAGCCTGGCGAACCAGGACGGCTCACCGGTGGCCACGATCGGCGGACTCACGTTCCGTCCGGTGTCGGTGCAGCAGTTGAGCGGATCGGCTGGGGTAGGCGGTCTGCATGAGGTGGTGTGGCGGCCTCTGGTGACGTCTGGGTCTGCTGAGGTGCCGGTGTCGGCGGTGTTCGAGGTGTCGTTGCCGTCGGTGGGTGTGGATCCGGTGGTGGGTGTGCGGTCGGTGTTGGGTGAGGTGCTGGAGGCTGTTCAGGGGTGGCTGGGGGCTGAGGGTGATGGCCCGTTGGTGGTGGTGACGCGTGGTGGTGTGTCGGTGCGTGAGGGGGAGGGGGTGGATGTGTGCCAGGCTCCGGTGTGGGGGCTGGTTCGGGCGGCGCAGGCGGAGAATCCGGGTCGGTTCGTGCTGGTGGACGTGGATCCTGAGGGTGGTGCCTTTGCGGATGTCGCGGCGGCCGTGATCGCGTCGGGTGAGCCTGAGGTCGCGGTGCGGGGCGGTGATGTTCTGGTTCCGCGTTTGGTGGAGGTGGTGGTTCCTACGGCTACTGATGTTCTGCCGGGCGGTGTGGTGTTGGTGACCGGTGGTACGGGTGGCCTGGGTGGTTTGGTGGCCCGGCATCTTGTGGAGGCGCGGGGGGTGCGGCGTCTGGTGCTGGCGGGGCGTCGTGGGTCGGATGCTCCGGGGGTGGGAACGCTGGTCGGGGAGTTGGAGGGGCTGGGCGCCGAGGTGTCGGTGGTGGCCTGTGATGTGTCGGATCGTGATGGGGTCGCGGCGCTGGTGGACGGTGTGGGTGTTGATCTGGTGGGGGTTGTTCATGCGGCGGGTGCCGGTGACAACGGGCTGATCGGGTCGATGGATGCGGCCCGTTTCGATGGGGTGCTGGGTCCGAAGGCTGATGCGGCTTGGTATTTGCATGAGTTGACGCGTGAGCGTGAGCTTGCGTTCTTCGTGATGTTCTCGTCGGCCGGAGGTTCCGTTCTCGCGGCGGGCCAGGCCAACTATGCGGCGGCCAATGTGTTCCTGGACGCTCTTGCCGCGTATCGCCGTTCCGAGGGCCTGCCCGCCACTTCGCTCGCCTACGGCCTGTGGGATGTCGCCACCGGGCTGACCGAAGCCCTCGACGAGGACGTTCGCCTCATGGCGGCGCGCGGTCTCCCCGCGCTCGCCCCCGCCGAGGCCCTCCGCCTCTTCGACGCCGGAATCCGGTCCGGTCGCGCCGCGCTCGTGCCCCTCGCCGTCGACGTACCGACGCTCAAGGTCAAGCCCGGCGAACTGCACTCACTCCTGCGGGACATGGTGCTCACAGAGGGCGGGCCCGTGGTGCGCACCCGTACCAAGGGCTCCGACCCTGCCGCGCTGGTCGCCCGCCTCACCGGGTTGAGCACCGAGGACCGTGAACGGGCCCTGCTGGACCTGGTACGCGGTCACGCCGCCGCCGTTCTCGGGCACTCCGGCGCCGAAGACGTCGCGGCCGAGCGGGGATTCCTCGACATCGGCTTCGACTCGCTGACCGCGCTGGAACTCAGGAACCGGCTCAACGAGGTCACCGGCTGCCGGCTCGCGCCGACCCTGATCTTCGACTACCCCTCGGCCGCCGAGCTCGCCGCGCACCTGAGGCTGACGCTCTTCGGCGAGGACGTCCCCGCAGATGACCTGAGCGCAGCAACCGCGGACGAGCTGTTCGACATTCTCGACGGCGGGGCCGAGGCGTGGGCATGAGTGCCGACCGACCGGATGAGGAGCGAGTGTGCTGAACCAGATAGTCGTCGTGGGCGCGGCGGCCGCAGGACTGACCGCGGTGGAGACGCTGCGGGCCAAGGGGTACGAAGGCGGCCTGACGCTCGTCGGTGACGAGTGCCATCCGCCCTACGACCGGCCGCCCCTCTCCAAAGAACTGCTGGGCGAGGGTTGGGAGCCGTCGAGCACCTGGCTGCGCAAGGAGGACGTGCTCGCCGCCGTCGACGTCGATCTGCGCCTCGGCTGCCGGGCCACCGGCCTGGACCAGGCGGCCAGGGTCGTCACCCTCTCCACCGGTGAGCGGCTGCCCTACGACGCGGCCATCATCGCGACCGGGCTTCGCCCGCGCAGACTTCCGTACGGGGACGGCCTGCGGGGCGTGCACGTGCTCCGCTCGCTGGAGGACGCCGTCCGCCTGCGCCAGGCGCTCGGAACGGGACCCAGGGTCGCGGTGGTCGGGGCCGGATTCCTCGGCGCGGAGATCGCCGCCACCGCCCGTGCGGCCGGGCTCGACGTGACCCTCATCGATACCAACGCCCAGCCCCTGGAGCGCCAGGTCGGCGCCGGAATCGGCGAGCTCGTGGCCGGCCTGCACCGTGACCACGGAGTACGGCTTGTCCTCGGTGCGCAAGTCGTGGGCATGGCCCAGGACCGGGGTGACGTCCGCGCCGTCCTGCTGGCCGACGGCACCCAGGTCGACGCCGATCTGGTCGTCGTCGCGATCGGCTCCGTGCCCGCCGTGGACTGGCTCGCCGACTCCGGACTGGCCCTGGGCGACGGCGTCCTGTGTGACACGTACTGCCGCGCCGCCCCCGGCGTATGGGCGGCCGGCGACGTCGCCAACTGGCCCCACACGATGCTGGCCGGGGCCCGGGTCAGGCTCGAACAGCGGACCAACGCCGCCCAGCAGGCCATGGCGGTCGTCTCCAACCTGCTCGCGGGTGACGACGGCGGCCGGCCGTACGCGCCCGTGCCGTTCGGCTGGACCCATCAGTTCGGGGCGAAGATCCAGACCATCGGCTGGTGCCCTCCGGACGCACGGACGGAGATCATCAGCGGGTCAACGGCCGACCGCGAATTCGTCGCGGCGTACCACCGCGACGGGATGCTCGTCGGCGCGCTGGGCTGGAACAGCGCACGAGGCCTGCGGCAGTGCAGGCTTCTGATCGGCCGTCCGTCGACCGAACTCGCCGCCGCGGCGGCAGGTGTCTGAGAACCCGGGGCCCGGCGCGGACCGGCCCCGCGAGGATCCGGTGCCCATCGGGCGGCGAGAGGACGAGGAGCCGGATCCGCGAGAAATCAGGGGGCGTCGGCTCCGCAGAAAACCAGGGCCGGAGTACGATTCCATCCGCCTCAAGGTCCGGGGCAGGCACACAACGCCCAGGATCTCACCGAGCACGGTGCCACACCGTCTCCCCACCTCGGTGTCACCCCGGCTCCGCATACGGCGGACCACCGGCGCATACGATGCTCTATGCGTGCGTGATACGCATGGGAAGGCTTCCGATGAAGGCAGGCACGAGATGACTACTGGTGAAGGAACGAGCAAGGAGGGCGCCGGCCTGCCGAACAGCATCGCGGTGCTGTGGGAGCTCCGTAACCGCGAACAGCGCACCGCGCGGATCGGGCTGAGCGTCGAGCGGATCGTGGCGGCCGCGATCGAGTCCGCGGACGCCGACGGCCTCGCCGGGCTGTCGATGTCCCGCGTCGCCAAGAGCCTCGACTTCGGCACCATGTCGCTCTACCGGCACGTGTCGAGCAAGGACGAGCTGCGCCAGCTGATGCTGGACATGGCCTACGGCACCCCGCCGCGCATCGACACGGTGGAGGGGGACTGGCGGGCCGGCCTGGAGCAGTGGGCCCGCGCCTTCCAGGAGGTCTTCCGCCGGCACCCGTGGATGCTCCAGATCTCGGTCAGCGGCCCGCCCCTGGAGCCCGGACAGCTCAGCTGGCTGGAGTGCGGCCTGCGCACCCTGGGCGGCACGAGCCTGAGGCCGGACGAGAAGCTCTCCGTGATGATGCTGATGATCGGCTACGTCCGCAACAACGTGCAGTTGGCGCTCGGCGTGGTCACCCATGGCATCAGCGAGGAGGACCTGATGGCCAACTATGTGCGTGCGTTGGCCAAGTACGTCGACTCCGCGTCGTTCCCCGCGCTCGCGGAGCTGCTGGAGGCCGGGGCGTTCGAGGAGCCCGAGGACGACTTCACCTTCGGCCTCCAGCGCGTGCTGGACGGGGTCGAGGTGCTGGTGCGGACCCGCAACGGTGAGAAGTCCCTGACCTGACACGTTCCGGGCCTACGCGAAGGGGGCCGGTTCCCCACCCTCGGGTGGGGAACCGGCCCCCTTTCCGTCTGTGCTCGGCGACTCAGGCGGTGGACTGCATGCGTCCCGCGGCGGGGATGGTCGCCGGTGCGTCGATGTCGTACGGGTCGATCCGCTCACCCGTCTCGATCGGCACCTTACGCAGCAGCGTCGCGACGATCGCTGCCACCACGACCATGGCGGCAGCCCCGGAGAGCGCGGCCACCTGGAGGCCATGGGTGAAGGCCTCTCGGCTCGCGGAGAGCAGTTCGGCGCCGATCGCGGCCGGCTGCTGGGCGGCGACGGTGGCGGCACCGCCGATGGTGTTGCGTACCGCGCCCAGCGCCTCGCCGCCGAGACCGGCCGGGTTCACCGCGTTCATGTCATGCCGGTAGACCGCGGAACCGATGCTGCCGATGACCGCGAAGCCGAACGCGCTGCCGAACTCGGTGAAGGCCTCCGAGGTGGCCGTGGCCGACCCGGCGTGCTCCTTCGGCGCCGAGGTGACCACGATCTCCGCCGTGAGCGTCTTCGAGGCCGTCATACCGGCCGCCATCAGCCCCACGCCCGCCAGCAGGAGGGCGACGTTCGAGTTCACCGTGAGGCGGCTCAGGACGCCGAAGCCGACGGCCATCACGAGCATGCCGCCGGCGACCAGGTAGACCGGCTTGACCTTGCGGGACAGGGCCGAGACGAGACCGACCGCGATCCCGATCGCCGGCATCACCGCCATGGACCACAGAGCCGCCCGGAACGGTGTCATGCCCAGCACCATCTGGAGGAACTGGTTGGTGAGGATGCTGACGCCCATGAACGAGAACATCACCATCAGGTTGGTGAGGATCGCCCCGGTGAAGCCGCCGTAGCGGAACAGTGAGATGTCGATGAGCGGGTGGGACGTCGTGCGCTGGCGCTGTACGAAGGCGATGAGCAGGACGGCACCGACGGCGGCCCAGATCGCGGAGTCGCTGGCCCATCCGTCGACGGCCAGCTCCTTGAGGCCGTAGATGAACGGCATGATGCCGGCCATCGACAGGACCGCGCCGAGCACGTCCAGCTTGCCGCGGGAGGGGTCGCGCCGCTCCGGGAGCAGGATCGGGGCCAGGATCAGCACCAGCACCATCACCGGAATGTTGATCATGAAGACCGAGCCCCACCAGAAGTGGTTCAGCAGCAGCCCGCCGACGACCGGGCCGAGGGCCGCGCCGGTGGCGAGCGTGCCGCTCCAGGCCGCGATGGCGGACTTGCGTTGCTTTGAATCCTGGAACATGTTGCGGATCAGGGCCAGCGAGGTCGGCGTCAGCGTCGCGGCGCCGAGCCCCAGCAGGGCCCGCGCGCCGATCAGCGTCTCGGCGTTGTCCGCCGTCGCGGCGAGCGCGGAGGCGACGCCGAAGACCAGGGCGCCGATGATCAGGAGCTTGCGGCGGCCGAACCGGTCGCCCACCCAGCCCATCGTGATCAGCGCGCCGGCCAGCACGAAGCTGTAGGTGTCCATGATCCACAGCAGCTGGGTGGCGCTCGGCTTCAGCGACTCGCTGATGGGCGTGATCGCGAAGCCGAGTACCGAGATGTCAACGGCGATCAGCAGGGTGACCAGAACGATCACCACGAGGCCGAGCCATTCCTTGAGCCCCGCCCGGGGCTTGCTTTCTGTCATGGCGAACGTCCATGCCTTCCTGCGTCATGACGCCGAGTACGTAACACACTGAGCGTATCAGGTACGCGCGTACTGCATACGCATAGCGTGTCTTGTACTCAACGGCGGTGTGCATCGCGTCCGGGGTCGCCTCCCCGCAGTCGTGGCGGGGCTGTCTCCCGCGTCTCAGCGCTCCTCGTCGAGCAACTCCTGCGCGCGGCGCAGCAGGGCACGGCGGTCGATCTTCCGGTTGGCGTTGAGAGGGAACTCCGCTAGGTGGAAGAAGTGCTGGGGGAGTACGGCCCGGGGGAGTGTGCGGCTCAGCTCGCGGGCCAGGGTGACCGGCGGTACGCGCTCTCCGGTGTGGAACGCGGCCAGGCTGATGCCCTGCTCGGACGGCAGCGGCACCGCCACGGCGTCGTCCACCCCCGGGCAGCGGCGCAACGCCTCGTCGATCTCCGCCAGTTCGATCCGCACGCCCCGCACCTGGACCTGCTGATCCAGCCGCCCGAGGTAGAGCAACTGGCCATCCTGGCCCAGCCGGACCCGGTCGCCCGTGCGGTAGTAGCGCGTGCCCTCCCGCTCCAGGAACCGGCCCGCGTCGTCGGACGGGTCCAGGTAGCCGGCCATGAGTTGCGGACCGGCGATGCACAACTCACCTTCCATCGGGTCCGGTTCACCGTCCGCGCCGAGCAGCAGCCATGCGTGGCCTGCGTGCACCGGCCCGATCGGTACGACACCCGCGGCCGCGATCCGCGGCGAGGCCTCGGGCGACCAGCGGTGCCGGGTGATGGTGATGGTCAGCTCGGTGGGCCCGTAGAGGTTCTCGACCGCCGACCCCGTCGCCGCGCGCTGCCAGTCCGTCACGTCCTGGCACGTCACCGCCTCGCCGGCGAAGAAGCTCCAGCGCAGGGACGGCAGGGCGCCGTCCGTGAGCCCGCCCGTGCGCCGGAGCAGGCTGACCACGCTCGGGGTGGAGAACCACACGGTGATGCCCTGCTCGGCGACGAACCCGGGCAGATCCCGATAGGCGGCCGCCGGTACGGCCACCAGTGCGGCGCCCGCCCCCCATGCGCAGAACAGGTCGAACATCGCGCAGTCGAAGTTGAGGTCGAAGTTCTGCGAGAACACGTCGTCGGGTCCGAAGTCGTACCGCTCGTCGAGCAGACCGAAGTAGTGGGCGCCGTTGGCGTGCGTGACCGGCACCCCCTTCGGGCGGCCCGTCGACCCTGAGGTGAACAGCACATAAGCGATGTCGTCCGCCGCGACCGCGTGGGGACGCGGCAGGCGCGACGCCGGATCCGGAGCGATCAGCCCCTCGTCGGACGGATCACCGCTGTCCCCGTCCAGCAGGGCGGGAAGGGTGACCCCCTCCGCGCGTAGCTTCCCCAGCACCGTGGCAGCCTCGCCGTCCACGATCAGCGCCTCGACGCCGGCGGCTTCGAGCATCTGGCGGGTGCGGAGCACGGGAAAGGAAGGCTGCAACGGCACCATCGGCACCCCGGTGAACAGGCAGGCCAGGATGGACGTGTACGCGTCGATGCCCTTGCCCGCCAGCACACCCACCGCCGCCGGGCGCTCCGGGAGCGCGGCCAGTAGCGAGCCCGCCCAGGTCAGCGCCCGGTCGTACAGCTCCTGGTACGTCAGTGCGGTGGCATCCGCGCGTATCGCCACGCCGTGCGGCGACCGCGCGAGTCCGCGCAGGAAACGGTCATAGAGGGCGTGGGCCGGTGTCTGGTCCATGAGTGGTCCCCGGGTGGCGATGGATGGATGAGGTGGAGCTGTGCCAGTCGCCCGCGAGCCCCCCGCCGGACACCAGGACGAGAGGCTCGTGCCGGGTGCTCAGGACATGCGGCGACTGGGCCTCGACCAGGGCGTGCAGCGAAAGACCCGGAGCCGGGACGCCGGTGAACGCACCGTGGCGCGCGGCCGCCGGGCCACCGATCCGCAGCAGGACTTCGGCGAGATCGGTCCAGCAGCAGGTGGCCGGCGCGTGGTGCAGGGTGACCCGCGGATTTCTCGCCAGCCACGCACGCACCTCCCGGGAACGCGTGGCGCCTTTCCCGTCCATGAGAACCTGCAGTCGCGGATAGGGGTGCGTCTGGGCGACCGCGTCCAGGAAGTTCAGGAAGGCGGGCAGGGCGTACGCCCGGGAGGTCCCCGGCCGGGTGCGATCGAAGAGTAGGGGCCGGAGCCGTTCTTCGGCCCGGGAGCCGGACTGGTCGTCCGCCCTGAGCACCACGGCGTTCCACGGCGGCGTGAGACAGACCCCGACGACACCGTGCTGGGCGCCGGGGCGCAGCGGCGGCACGGCGGCCAGATGGAAGGACTCGGGACGCCGGGGCTGCACGCCCCACTTGCGCCACACGCGCGAGACCGTGGAGTGGGCGATCCCCAACTCACCCGCCAGCAGCCGCGACGACCAGTACGGGGCCCGTAACCGGGCCGGAGGCGTACCGCCGTCGGCGAGCGTGGCGACCAGGACCGCCACCTCGTCCACCGTCGAGGGACGGCCCGGACGCGGCAGATCACCCAGTGATGCGATCCCCGACTCCTCATAGCGGGCACGCCACTTGAGGACGGTGGGGCGGGAGATCCGCAGCGCGGCGGCGATCTCCGTGTTGGAGACGCCGTCCGCGGCGAGCAGGACAATCCGCGCCCGCCGTACGAGACCGGCGGGCGCGGTCGACATACGGGTCAGCGTCTCCAGCCGGGCTCGGTCGCCCTCGTGCAGGCGCAGCGCCGGGACGCATCGCATGACCGCGGCCCTCAGCGCAGGCGCTGCAGCGAGTTCCAGAGAACGTCCGGCGTCTCGAAGATCTCCAGGGAGAGCGCCTCGTCGCGGAAGTGGACGGTGTAGGTGGATTCGAGCCCCGCGAGCAGCTCGATCATGCCGAGCGAATCGAGTCCGAAATCGCGCAGCCGCATGTCGCCGGTGATCGGCTCGTCCGGCGGAAGAAAGGAAAGCTGCTTCCGAAGGAGAATTTCGAACTGCTCATCCCACATGATGACTCCGGTTCAGATGCGAAGGGTGGATGGCTATGTCGGGATCGCCGCACCGGTGCCGGAACGCGAAACCGCCCTGCGGACAGCGACGGAAAGACGAGCAGACCGACCGAGGCGTCGGCGCCAGTGCGGAAACGAAAGGGACGGGCGGAAACGGGGCAGGAAACAGCCGGCCGCCCACATGCCCGGCGAGAGGGGTCCCCGGAGCCAGACGCTAGTCCCGGCGAGCCTGATCCAGTACCCCTACCCGCCCCTATGAGAGCGCCGCACCGAGGGCGCCCCCGGCCGCCGACCAGGCGGACATCTCCCGCCACCGCACACCGAACCGCAGGTGGGAGCGGGGGAAGGGGCACCCGCGACCGCGATGGGGCGGCCCTGTCGCGCGGCTGGCCGGGGCACCCCGGCTCTGGGGTCGTCGGGGTGGGGCAGGGGGCGCGATTGTGGGGACCCGGCACTCGACTAAGGGGTGGGCAGCGGTCGGCCGACACCGTAATTTTCCGAGCGACCCACTCTTCATTTCCGTCATCGGGTCCGCGGTCCGCTGAACGTCACGACACAGGAGGGCATGCTCGGTGAATAACGAGGAGAAACTTCTCGAGTATCTGCGCCGGGCGACAGCCGACCTGCGCGACGCACGCAAAAGGCTCGCCGCCGCCGAACGCAAGTCCAGCGGCGAGCCGATTGCGATCGTGGGGATGGCGTGCCGTTATCCGGGTGGGGTGGGTTCTCCGGATGAGTTGTGGGATCTGGTGGTGGAGGGCCGGGACG
>NZ_JBFBCG010000129.1:0-10848 GCF_040683105.1 Streptomyces sp. NPDC051020
TTTCGGGCTATGGGGGAGTCGTCGACCGACGACAACGCCGCCAGGCGCCGCCCATCGGCACGCGACGCCGCCCCACCCATGTGCGCGGCCTCTAAGGCCCGGCCGGGCCGTGACGTCACCCCGAAAGCGTACCGAGCCGGCGGAGCAGGAACCGGCGTTACGCAGGACCTCGGCGGCACCCGCGGCCGGGAGCCCCAGGTGATCGATACGGCCGACGCCCCGGGAGGGGGATGCCCTTGCGGCTGTTCCGCGACCGGAGCCCGGCGGCCGGGATGTCCATGCCCGGAGACTGGCGGGACGGCCAGGGCCCGGTCGACGACCGGAGCCTGCTCCCGGTTCTCGCTCTCGGGGCCCGGCGCGGCGACTCGATGGTGCCGCGGCCGCGGACGGCAAGGGCGCGGCAGCCGCGATCGAGGGACTGCCATGCTCCTCGCCGAGACCCCGACACGACGCCGTCAGGCCGCCACGTCGCCGGACGGCCCGGCAGCACCTCGTCATTCAGCCGGAATGGCGATCTCGAACCAGGTGGTCTTGCCGCGCCCCGCGGGCGAGCTTCCCCAGTCGCCGGCGAGCGCGTCGACGATCAGCAGTCCGCGCCCGGACTCGGCCTCCTGGTTGGTCTCCTCGTCCGCGACGATCGCCGTGGGGACAGGCGGATGCGGGTCGCTGTCGCGGACCTCGACGCGGATGCGGTCCGGGTACTCCCGCAGCCTCAGTTCCACTTCGCTGTCGGCGTGGATCAGTGCGTTGGTGACCACCTCGGTCGTCACCAGTTCCAGGGTGTCCTGCAGCCGCACCCTGTCCCACTGGCGCAGCAGGTCCCGCAGGAACACCCTGACCTGGGCGACTCCCTGCAGGTGGTGCCGCTGTACCGACATCCGCGCCGTCCGCCGGTGGCCCTGCAGCTGCGCTCCCTCGTACCGCACCAGCAGCAGAGCCGCGTCGTCGGCGAGCACCCGCCACTCGCGCCTGTCCGCGACGATGCGGTCGGCGAGTACCTCCAGGTCGTCTCCGCAGTGGTCGGCGAGCACCCGGCCGAGCCTCTCCATCGCCGCGTCCGATCCGAGGAGCCGCGCGTCCAGCAGGCCGTCGGTGAACAGTGCCAGTACCGAGCCCGGCTCCAGCAGTGCCTCGCTCTGCTCGTACCGGGCCAGTGGGTCGACGCCCAGCGGAGGTCCGACGGGCAGCGGTCCGGTGATGCTCCGCCCTCCCGCGCCGACAAGGAGCGGACTCGGGTGGCCCGCGGTCGCCGTGGCGGCGGTCCCGGTCGACAGATCGAGCCAGACGCAGCAGCAGGTGGCGTACAGATCCGTGTCCAGCCCGGACAGGAGCCGGTTGCTCCGTTCGAGCACGGTGGCCGGGTCATGGCCCTCGGTGGCGTACGCCCGGACGCCGCTGCGGAGTTGCCCCATCACCGCCACCGCATCCAGGCTGTGGCCCTCCACATCACCGATGACCAGGCCGATTCCGGCGCCGGGCAGCGGGACGATGTCGTACCAGTCGCCGCCCACCTCCGCCCCCTCGGTAGCCGGGAGGTAGCGGGCCGTGGCGACCGCCTCGGTCAGATGCGGGAGGCTGCGGGGCAGCAGACTGCGCTGCAGGGTCTGGGTGAGCGCGTGCTCGATCTCGTACGAGCGGGCCCGCTCCAGGGACTGGCCCACCTGCTCCAGCATGATCGCCAGGACGGCGAGCTCCTCGGGCGCGATGGGGCGCGCGGGTTCCGGGAATTCCAGGACGCAGCAGCCCACGGCGCAACCGTTGGAGACGAGGGGGAGGTAGGCGCGGGCCTGGACCTCCGGGTCGGGATCACCATTCGGATAGGCGGCCCGCAATGCCTCCGCGGACGGGAACGACCGGATCTCGAGCGAGCGGATCGTGTCCGTCTCCGGGGTGTGGCGGGACAGCAGCGTCCCCTCCACCCGGTGAACCGCCTCGCGTGAGAACCCCGAGGCGCCGATCACATGCAGCCGGCCCTGCTGGGCGAGGCACAGCATCACCGCCCGACCGCCGAAGGGCCGCACCACTTGGGATTCGGCGGCGGCGAGTACGTCCCGGATGTGCACCGCTGCCGTGAGTTCGGCCGCGAGCCGTTGCAGCTGGTAGAGGAACATACTGCTGGTCGGCACGGGGACGGTCGGCGACTCCGCTCCCCCACTCCTCTCCGTGGGGGCGCTGACGTGCGGCAGCGCGGAGATGAACAGCGGGAGGTCCGGAGCCTTCATCGACACGCCCTGCTGTGCGAGGTCTTGCAGCTCGACAGCCAGGTCCTCCGCGACCACCCGGAAGTAGTCCAGCGTCTCGTCAGCGACCGGCCGCGGCGGCACCCACCGCATGCTCACGACACCGAACCGGTGCCGGTCGGTCCGTACTGGCGCGGAGGCGACCATCATCGGGTACGGGTTGGTGGGAAAGAGCGCGGGATCCCGACGGGTCAGCTCCCGCAGCTCCGAGTTCTCGAACAGCACCACCCTGCCCGACTGATGCGCTCGCGCCGCGGAGAAGCTGCTGTCGTCCGCCGCCATGCCCGAGGGCACCGTGAAACTCATGGTGGTGTCGACCATCATCGCGGCCGCCAGCGCCCGGTCGTCCTCCGTCAGCAGATACGCGGTGCAGGTGCTGAAGTCGACATGGCGGTTCAGACGGCGCAGCGCCGCGGCGATGACGCGGTCACGGGACGTCGTCGGACGCCCGGTCGGCCCGTCGGGGCGTGACGCGGAGGATGGGGAGTCCATGAGATCCACCCCGGTGCGTCGGCGACAGGTGGAGACTGCCCGGCTGCTCGGCGATACACGCCATAGCCATTTCAGTATGGGCGCAATCCCCGGGGTACGCGCCTGCGCGACGCCGCCCCCCATGTGCCGACCGGTCTAACTCTCCGACTCCGCGACACGGGCGAGGAGTTCGTCGCGGCCGATCGGGTCGGTTCGTGTCGACTCGACCGTGCAGGCGTGGGCTCCGGCCACCGCACCGTAGAGGCCGCACCTCTGCGGCGGTTCGCCGGCCAGCCAGCCGAGGAGGAAGCCGGACACGAAGGCGTCACCGGCGCCGTTGGAGTCCACCACCGGCCCCGGGGGCGTGACGGCCGGAATCCGGGTCACTTCGCCGTCGGCCAGCAGATAGGCGCCCTCGGCTCCGGCCGTGGCAACGACCACCCGGGCACGTCCCCGCTCGGCGACCCGTCGCATGGTCCGCTCCGGGTCGGCCAGGGCGACGGCGGAGACGAAGACGAGGTCCGCCTCGTAAGCGAACGGCTCGTGGTAGGGGTTGACGCCGTCCCAGTTGTGCAGGTCGGTCGAGATCGTCACTCCGGCCTCCCGCAGCGCGGGAAGAGCGAAGGCGCACGGGTGGGTGATCGAGACATGGGCATGGCGGCTCGCTGCGGCCAGGGACCGGACCGTCGCCTCGGGCAACCGGTCCCCGTCCCGCGACCGGCTGTCGTCGTACAGGGACAGCCGTCGCCCGTCCGGACCGACGAGGTTGACGGCGCGTTTGGTGCCGCCGGGCAGCGGGACCTCGGTGAGTGCGATGCCACGGTCGCGGTGCAGCGCCCGGATCAGGTCACCTGCGTGGTCGTCGCCGATCATGTCGAGGTGATGCGCGCGCAGGCCCAGGGCGCTCACCCCCAGCGCGACGAAGTCCCCGGTCTGCCCCGCCCGCGTCTCGATCCCGGGGCGGATCATGTAACTGTCGGCGTACGGGAGGGGCAGCTCCGGGACGTACACGATCGTGTCGACGCCCGCGCCTCCCAGGACGAGAACATCGGTCTCGGCGCTCATGGGTGTTCCTCTCCGGACCGGCAACTGTGGCTGTCGGCAGGCGAGTCAAGCAGGGCAGCCACCACGGCCGCAAGATGTTGCAGAATCATCCCGCAAGCTTTTGCCCCTCGCCTACGGACCCGGCCGGCGGGATGATCCCGCCGAAGGCGGCACCCATCTCCCCGTGATCACCCCGGCAGGGGCAAACAGTCGTTCCGCAGCGGGACCACCCCGCGGCAGCCGGGTCACCAGACCGTCCCGGGCCCGGGACGGGGGCCTCGTGCAACCGCCTCGCCGTCGCTTCCGTTCCCTCAGGCGCGGACCAGTGGCGCGTCGACCAGGTGCTCGGCCAGGAACCATGCCTGGAGTTCGCCGGTGCGGATCACCTGGGAGACGAGCAGGTCGTTGGAGCCGTCGTCCCCCAGCTCGGCCGTCCGGGCAGCGGCGGCGTGGGCGTCGACGAGAATGGCCTCATGGGCCTCAAGGAGCCGTGACAGCATGGCCGGCACCTGCTCCACGCCGTCCGGAGGACGCGGGATCGACGTGATCTCCGCTACGTGCCTGGGGTCGCCCACCGCGACACCGCCCAGGGACTGGACGCGTTCGGCGATGATGTCGACGAGTTCGAGCTGTTCCCCCGCGTGCTTGTCCAGGACCAGGTGCAGTTGGTAGAAGGTCGCGCCGCGCATCAGCCAGTGATGCTTCTTGTAGAGGCCGTAGAGGATCTGGGTGTCCGCCAGGACCTTGTTCAGGCGTTGGCAGGAGTACATCCGCGCCTCGTAGGACAGACCGATCGGGAACTGCTTGACGGTGCCGAATTCCTGGATCACCTCGCCCTTCTGATGCAGCCACGGCTGGCTGCTGCTCAAGGGCTTGGAACTGCTGGTCATGGTCCGCCTCCTGCGATGCCGTGCTGTGCGTACCCGAGTGACGCTACGTGCCCTGACGCAGGGCGCATTGACCGGTAGCGCATGTGGTGCCACGGCCGAAAACTCCGCGCGGCGGGCGTGGCCGTGGCGGATTCCGCGGCGCCCGAAGCGGTGGCCGACCTGACGCCGCAGGAGCTGCAGATCGCCCAGCTGGCCGCGGAGGGCCTGACCAATCGGGACATCGGCGCCCGGCTCTATCTGTCTCCCCGTACCATCGGCTTTCATCTGCACAAGATCTTCCCCAAGCTCGGCATCACGGGCCGCACCCAACTACGCGATGTCCTCGACCGGGCGCGCCTGCCGGATCACTGAGGGGGGATTCCCCGCACGGGATGCTTGCTCAGGATGGAGACCCGGTTGAAGGCGTTGATCGTGATCGCCACCCAGATCACCGCGGAGATCTCGTCCTCGGTGAGGACCTGGAGGGCGGCGGCGTAGGCTCTCTCCTGCTCGACGGCGTTCGCGGGTTCGGTGGTCGCCTCCGCAAGGGCGAGTGCCGCGCGTTCCCGGACCGTGAACAGTTCGGTGTCGCGCCAGGCGGCCAGCACGCCCAGGCGCTGCGTCGTCTCGCCGGCGCGCAGCGCGGCCCCGGTGTGCACGCTGAGGCAGTACGCGCAGCCGTTGATCTGCGACACGCGGAGGTTGATCAGCTCCACCAGACCGCGGTCGATCCCCGCCTCGGCGGCGGCCGCGCGGACCGCGTCGGCCGTCCCGACGAGTGCGCGGTAGGCCTTGGGGCTCTGCTTGTCGATGTAGACCCGTCGGCTTGCCAGGTCTGCTGTCGTGTCACTCAACGTGGACTCCTTCGGGGCCGCTTCCGGCCCTTGTTCCTCTGCCGTGCGCGTCCGGGGACATGGACTTAGTATCAGGCATAATAGTTGAATGTGAAATCATTCTCGGATGAGAGGGGTGTGCGGTGAGTGAGGTCGAAGCGGATCCGGTCGAACGGCGCCGGGGTGCGGCAGGCCACGGCGAGTCTGCCGTGCAGCAGGTCGATGTGCTGTCCGCGCGGGACGTCCCGTTGGGCGGGCCGCGCGCGATGACGGTACGGCGCACGCTGCCGCAGCGGGCGCGGACGCTGATCGGGGCCTGGTGCTTCATCGACCACTACGGCCCCGACGACGTCGCCGACACGGGTGGCATGGACGTGGCTCCTCATCCGCACACCGGTCTGCAGACCGTGAGCTGGCTGTTCAGCGGAGAGATCGAGCACCGCGACAGCCTCGGCAGCCACGCGCTCGTCCGGCCCGGCGAGCTCAACCTCATGACCAGCGGGTACGGCATCAGCCACTCGGAGGTCTCCACCACCGGCACCACCACGCTGCACGGCGTTCAGTTGTGGGTGGCTCTGCCGGAAGAACACCGGCACACCGGACGTGACTTCCAGCACTACGTCCCGCGACGGCTCCGGGTGGACGGAGCCGACATCAGGGTGTTCCTCGGGTCGTTGGCGGGTGACACCTCTCCGGTACGGACCTTCACGCCCTTGCTCGGCGCCGAACTCGTTCTCGACCCACGCTCGACGACCAGCCTCCCCGTGGATCCCGGCTTCGAGCACGGCCTGCTCGTCGACGAAGGGAACGTACGCGTCGACGGAACACCTCTGCACCCGGCCGAGTTGGGATACATCGGCACCGGAGGCGACACACTGACCCTGACGAACGAGACGGAAAGCCCGGCCCGCGTGGTGCTGTTGGGCGGCACACCGTTCCAGGAACCGATCGTCATGTGGTGGAACTTCATCGGTCGCAGCCACGAGGACATCGTCGAAGCCCGGGCAGCGTGGGAGAACGCCTCCGATCGCTTCGGAGGCGTCGACGGTTACGACGGCGGCCGCATTCCCGCGCCGGGCCTTCCGAACGCCCGCATCGCACCACGCAAGAATCCTGCACACCACTGAGGGACGTACGACACCGAAAGGCCCGTCATGACCCAGCATGCATCCGAGCCGACCGTTCAGAGAGTCGACTCCAGGCACCGTTACGAGGTTCTGGTCGACGGCGAACGCGCGGGCCTCACCGCCTACCGCGACCGCGACCGCGACGGACAACGTGTCTTCTTTCACACCGAGATCGACGACGCCTTCGCAGGCCAGGGCCTGGCCTCGCTCCTCGTGGAGCAGGCCCTGACCGACGTACGCGCCTCCGGAAAGCGCATCGTGCCGGTCTGCCCGTACGTGGCGAAGTTCCTTGAGAAGCACGACGAGTTCGCGGACATCACCGACCCGGTGACGCCCGAGGTCCTGCAGTGGCTGGAGACCGCCCTGAAGCGGTGACCGCCCCGCGGCTCGCGTCGCACGTCCCCTTCTTGCACTTCCGGATAAACAGCTGTGCGCTCGAGGACAACGGGCAGGGGGACGTTCTTCTCCCGTGGGAACACTCCGCGCCACGCCTGCCGGAAGCGCCCGGACGTCGCCCCCGCAGCCGTACCGGCAGCACGATGGTGCAGGCGGCGCTCTCGGGCGCCGGCCGGTGGGCCGGCCACAGCGCCTGCCGGCTCGCCGAGAGGGGCAGGGTCCGATCGGTCGATGGCATGCAGCGGCTCCCCGTGGGTAGGGCTGCCGCCGCGCCGGGCGGACGGGAGAGCGCGAAGGGCCGGAAGGCTGAGCGGAGCTGCCCGCCGGAGTTGTCCGGCTGAACAGGCCCCCTGCCTTCCGGCCCTTGGCTGTATCCGGGCTATACGCCACCGCCTCGGCTGCCCGCGGGTACCGCGGCCGGCGTGGTCTGTTCGCCCGCCGCGGGCGGTGCGGTGTCCGTGCCGACGGGGCGGCCCGGCCACCAGAAGGGGCGGCCGACGTCCAGGGCCAGGGCCGGGACGAGGACGGACCGCACGAGGAAGGTGTCGATCAGGACACCGACGGCCACGACGATTCCGATCTCGATGAACGCCACTTGCGGGGCCGTGGTGAGCGCGGCGAACGTCGCCGCCAGCACCGCGCCGGCGCTGGTGATGACGCCGCCGGTGGAAGTGAGTCCGCTCAGTACGCCGGCGCGGTGGCCGCGGTGACCGA
Organism: Streptomyces sp. NPDC051020; assembly: GCF_040683105.1. NCBI lineage: Bacteria > Bacillati > Actinomycetota > Actinomycetes > Kitasatosporales > Streptomycetaceae > Streptomyces > Streptomyces sp. NPDC051020. Next base: position 7,695 of record NZ_JBFBCG010000129.1, read on the forward strand.
CCTCCTCACGGATCCGATGGATGAGGAAGATGTTGTAGTCGACGCCGAGTGCCACCAGGAACAGGAAGCCGATCAGCATGACCTGGATGTCCACTGCCGGGAATCCCAGGACGTGCTGGAACAGCTGCCAGCTGATCCCGAGGGCGGCGAAGTAGGACAGCACCACGGTCGCCATCAGCAGCAGGGGCGCAACCAGGGCCCGGAGCAGGACGACCAGGATGAGGAAGACCACGGCGAGCACCAGCGGGATCACCACCTTGCGGTCGTGGGCCTGCGCCTCGGTCTTCTCCTGTGCCATCGCGGTGGGGCCGCCGACCTGGGCCTCGGCGCCGGGGACGGCGTGCACGGCGGCGCGGATGCGGTCGACCGTACGGGCCGCCGCCGCGCTGTCCGGGCTGTCCTTCAGTACGGCCCGGGTGCTGGCGAGAGTGCCGTCCGTGGACTTCTCCGGCGCGGCGACCTCGGCAACCCCGTCGATGCCCTTCAGCGCGGCGGCGACCGCGGGTGCGGCGTCGGCCTTGCTGATCACCTCGGCGGGCCTGCTCTGGCCGGCCGGGTAGTGGTCGGCGAGGAATTCCTGGCCGGCGATCGAGCCGGGCTTGCCGACGATGAGGTGCTCGTCGTCGAGACCGGTCGTCAGGCCGAGCGAGCCGAGGGCCAGCGCGGTGAGGACGAGGGCGGAGCCGATCCACACCAGGCGCGGACGGCGGGAGATCCTTCCGCCGACGCGGTCCCACAGGCGGTGGTTGGCGTTCTTCACGGCCGCTCCGGCGCGCGGGACATGGGGCCAGAACACCCAACGTCCGAGGATCACCAGAACGGCCGGGAAGAGCGTGGTCATCGCGGCGAGACCGCAGACGATGGCGATGGCCCCGGCAGGGCCGAGCGTGTAGTTGAAGCCGACGTCCGCCTGCGTCAGGCAGAGCAGCCCGATGCTGACGGTCGCCGCGGACGCGGCGATCGCGGGGACGGCCCTGCGGACAGCGGTCTGCATGGCCTCGTGCCGGTCCTCGTGAACCCGCAGTTCCTCGCGGTAGCGGGCCAGCAGCAGCATCGCGTAGTCGGTGCCGACACCGAACAGCAGTGCTGTCACGACGATCTCGTTGCCGCCGCCGACCGTGAGCCCGAAGCCCTTGGCGAGGAGGGAGGAGGTACGAGACGGCCTGCGTGGTGAGGAACGCGACGCCGACGGTGAGCAGCGGCAGCAACCACAGGATGGCACTGCGGTAGGTGATCAGGAGCAGGGCGGCGACGACGAGGACCGTGATGAGGGTCAGCGCGCGGCCGGTCGACTCCCGGGCGTCGGCCGCGTCCAGCGAGTTGCCCGCCGGGCCGGTGAGTCTGGCTTCGAGGCCGTCCGGCCGGTCGGCGGTGGCCCGGTTCCGTACCTTCTCCGCGTTGTCCGCGAGTGCGGTGCTGTCCTCCTTGTCGAGGGGCACGAACGCGGTCAGTGCCTTGCCGTCGTCGGACGGCCTGGCCGGCCCGACCTCACCGGCCGCGAAGGTCGCGAACTCCTTGATGTCGGACGCGACCTTGGCCTTGTCCTCGGCGGTCAGCCCGCTGTCCCGTACGTAGACGACGATGCCGAGGGAGATCTTGCCGTCGGCGAACCGGTCGGCGAGTCCGGCGACATCGGTGGACTCGGCCCCTCGGGGCAGCTCGATGGTCAGCTCGTCCTTCGCGATCTCCGACAGCTGTCCGGCGAGGGGCACGGACGCGACGACGATGATCAGCCAGGTGATCAGTGTCAGCCACTTGCCCTTCCTCCCTCCTGGCAATGTCAGGAGCCGGTCGGCCCAGCGGTGCGGTCGTGACATGGGGACTCCTCGTCCAGGGTGTGGGATGTGCGGGGCACGGGCGCGTGGTGCGTAGGGGAACGGTTCAGGCGGCGGGCTGTTCGGCGAGCGCCGCCTCCGCGTCATGGTGCTGGATCCAGAGGTATCGGCGACCAACGCCTTCATCTCCTGGCCACCGCGAGGCCGTTGAGCCGGCCGGGGCCGGTTGGCCCGGCCCGTATCTCCTGGACGAGGATCTCCTCGCCCTGACCCGCCGGGCACGGGTTTGATTTCTCTGATTTCCCCGAATGGGGTCATGACTCATCGGGCGCAGCAAGCCCGCGGGGGCTGTACGGCGCCTATACAGCGAGAGTTGTCAGGAATTCAGATAGGCGAGGACGGCGAGAACGCGGCGATTGTCGTCGTCGGACGGCACGAGGTCGAGTTTCGTGAAGACATTCGATGTGTGCTTGGTGACGACCTTCTCGCTGACGCCGAGCCGCCCGGCGATGGCGGCGTTGGAGCGGCCCTCCGCCACCAGTCCGAGCACGTCCCGTTCCCGTGCGGTGAGGCGCCCCAGGGGGGCGTCGGAGGCGTTGCCCGCCAGGAGCTTCGCCACCACATCGGGGTCCATCGCGCTGCCGCCCGCGGCCACGCGGCGCACGCAGTCGATGAACTGGCGGCTGTCGAAGACGCGGTCCTTGAGCAGATAGCCGACCCCGCCCGAACCGTCCGCCAGCAGCTCACGGGCGTAGAGCTGTTCCACGTACTGCGAGAGCACGAGCACCGGGAGCCCCGGGATCCGACTGCGCGCCTCGATGGCGGCGCGCAGGCCTTCGTCGGTGAAGGTGGGCGGGAGCCGTACGTCGACGAGCGCGATGTCCGGCCGGTGTTCGATCAGGGCGTCCAGGAGTGCGGGGCCGGTGTCCACGGCGGCGGCGATCTCGAATCCATGGGCGGTCAGGAGGCGCACGAGCCCTTCCCTCAGGAGGAAAAGGTCTTCGGCGAGAACAATGCGCACGGGATCTCCATCGTCGCCATCGTCGGTCCACCCTGAGGGCTGTTCACGGCAAGTATGCCGTCGAATGCGGCAATGCGACTCTCAATTCCGCGCAGCCCCGTTCCTGCGGATGCCGCGGCGCCACCGACCCCGTCGTCGGTCATGCTGATGCGCAGGGCGTTCCGGTCGTGCCTGACGTCGATCCATACCCTCCCGGCCTTCGCGTGTTTCGCCACATTCGTCAGCAGTTCACTGACGGCGAAGTACGCGGCGGACTCGACGGGGCAGGGCGATTGCAAAGTCCCGGTGAGCTCGTGAGTGTGCAGGTCACGGCGGTGTGACGATGCGGGGTGTATGCGCGACCGGACACAACGAAGCT
>NZ_JBFBCG010000130.1:0-10848 GCF_040683105.1 Streptomyces sp. NPDC051020
CGTGCCCTGGTCCTTCGCCTGCCCCTTGCCGTCGCCGTCCACATCGAGCCAGGCGCCGGTCGGCAGCGCAAAACCGCTGGTGGAGGGGGAGTGGCCCCGGCCGGGCCGCGCTCCTGTCTCCGCCCCGCTCCAGCCCGGCCGGCGCCCGTGCCGCGCGCACAGCAGTCGGCCGCCTGATGCCAGAGAAGGGGTGCGTCGTGGCTGGGATGGTCGGCTCCACTGCTTTAGAGGTCATCTCAATTGGTTTGATCGTTAGCCTGTTCCACCGTGATGACGATGGTGGAGCGTCTGGTGCCAGACGGGTTGTGGGAGCTGTTCCAACGTGTGGTGCCAGCGGCGCCGGTGCGGCCGCAAGGCGGTGGCCGACGGAGGCATGGGAACCGTGAGGTGCTGGCCGCGATCATGTTCGTGGCCACGACGGGCTGCACCTGACAGCAGTTGCCCCCGGTCTTTGGCCCTTCCGGGGCAACCGCGCACCGGCGCTTCACCGAGTGGACCCGAGCACGGGTCTGGGGCAAGCTCCACCGGCTGCTCCTGGACGAGCTCGGCGCGCGCGGAGACCTGGACTGGTCGAGGTGTGCGATCGACTCGGTGAACATGCGGGCCCTGAAAGGGGGGAGCTGACGGGACCGAATCCTGTCGATCGCGGCAAGAAAGGCTCGAAGATCCACTTGATCACTGAGCGCACCGGTCTGCCCCTCTCGATCGGGATCTCGGCCGCGAACACCCACGACAGTCAGGGACTGGAACCCCTGGTGCGCGGGATCCCACCGATCCGCTCCCGCCGCGGACCACGTCGGCGACAGCCCGCCAAGCTCCATGCCGACAAGGGGTACGACTACGACCACCTGCGGAAGTGGCTCCGCTCCCGGAACATCACGCCGCGCATCGCCCGCAAGGGCATCGAGTCCTCCCAGCGGCTGGGCCGCCATCGATGGACCGTGGAGCGCACGGTGGCGTGGCCGTCCGGGTGCCGCCGCCTGCACCGTCGCTACGAGCGCAAGGCCGAGCGCTTCCTCGCCTTCGCGGGGATCGCCGCCACCTTGATCTGCAACCGCAGGCTGGCAAGCCCCCATCCAAGGCTGGGATGATCCATGACGTGTTCGGATGGATGCACCGCACCCCGCGCTCCGTGGTGATATTGGCCTGCGGCATCGCGGCCGGCCTGCTCTTCGTGGGAGCCATCGCACACATCACCGATCTCCTCCGCCATGGTCTGCGCCCCTATGACTGGGCACCGAGCTGGCTCAACTTCTACTGGTCCTCGCTGGCCGTCCTAGACCCGCTCGCAGCGGTGCTACTCCTTCGCGGCAAGCGCCGAGGAGCCAATCTCGCCTGCGTCATCATGACGACCGACATCGCCGCCAACTGCTACGCGGTCTACGGCATCCAACACAGCGACTTCTACGCCCAGCCCGGCCTTCAACGGCTGACCGCCTTCACCTTGCTCGTCCTCGGCACAGCACCATTCCTCCGCAGGCACCTCGCCAATTGAGATGACTTCTTAGGCCACTTTGGCGCGAGCCTCGAAGATCATGGCCCCAACGTCGTGCTTTACCGGGCAGGTCCACAGACTGCCCGACGCGCCGGAAGCTTACGGGGCCATGATCACTCGCGCCAAAGCAGCTCCAGCCCAAAGCCGCTCCATCGACCGCGTGGTACCCAACCGGCTACATCCACCGCGTCAGCACCGTACTCTGCACCTTGATCGTCACAGCGACTGCAAGGAGCACATGTATGGAGCCGGACCAATGGGAGGCAGGCACCACGCCCTGGGTGCGTCAAGCTCAACCCAGGGTTCACAGCGGTGCGAGGGCTACGCGCTTCCAGTGCTACTTCTGTGGAGGACACTCGGTCACTCGCTCCGAGCATGACAACGCCTACGACACCGGACGCATAGAGCTCTACTGCGACAACGAGCACTGCGACGCAAGAGAGATAGCTGTGATCGCCTGTCGAGACGGACACGCCGCTGGGGAGCGGGCAGATCTCCGCGCCCTTGCCGCTGTCGATGAAGGACGCCTCGACCTCGCAAGCGTCCCAGGCGGGAGCGAACCAGTATCGTCCCCGACCTTCAAGCGGCTCGATGAGGCCCAGAAGAAGATCGTCGCTGCCAGACGCGACCAGCGCGAGTGGGAGTGAGTGGGCTTCCCGTCTTGTGACGGAGCCGTGGACTCCTGACATCAGCGCCTAACGCCAACAGGCACGTGAATGAGCGGTCAGCGTCGGTCCCTGGCGGACGAGCAGCCGAGGCCTGAGCGAGTTAATCGACGTCTCCAGGTACCTGGATCGACCTGATAAGGATGAGGCCAGGTCTCAAGCCTTGGTCTACACGGGCGCCGGCCACACCATCGACCGGCGCCCGTCACCTTGACTCGGTCATTGAGGCTGCCCCGACCTCAGATAGAAGACACACCGCGAATTCTTAATTAAAGGGGTGCCTCGCAAAGAATCTTCGCAGTAAGACTCGCTTCCCTAAAGCCGCGGACCGCACATCGGGCTACAGCCGAGTATTCGGCTGAACGAGTCATAAACTGCGCCAGCTCCGCCAATTGTTCCTTGTACTCAATCCGCAGGTCAGGATTGCCCATAAGAATCGACTTGTAAATTCGATCCGCCCTCTTGCAAAGCGATATTATCTTCAGATATATCCTCTTTCTCTCCCGGACTGTGTACGGATGATCTAAATGCAAGATCACGCGCGAGGAATCAATGCGACTCATCGCCAAAGGGTCGGTCAGCACCATCGAGGTGTTGAGCGCCAACTTCCCTTCCTCGTCGTACCAAACGATTGATACATCGAGGACCGAGCAGGGATCCAATAGGAGGGGCTCTTCGCAATCTACGGAGTCATTCGGCCCGTAGGCACGAAAGGAACCGACCGCCAAAGGAAAGTGGTCTTGTTTGCCACCGGCGCTACCTGACTCCGCATGCCTTCTCCTGCTATTGCAATAAGTGCACGCGTACCGATAATTCTGATAGTCGAAGGCCAGCCACCAGTAGCCCGAATGGTTCGCATCCTCGGCCACTTTTCCCTTAGGGCGATAATGGTCTACAGCATTATCTGATCGCGTGTTCTTTGACTCGCAGTACCAACACTTTCCATGCGAGGCTTCTGACAATTTCTCTTTGACTTCGCGCCAGAGGTCAGAATGGTCCTTGAGGAGCCGATCTCTCTCATCATCGGTGCTGGCTTGCTCGAGTTCACGAGTGACAGATGCGCACTCCTTCTTCCACTCTGCAGGTAGCAGAGAAGCAACTTCGAAGAGATCGACAAGGATCACGTTACTCTCCCCCAGGCTCTGTGAAGTCACCTTCGCCAAGGACTTCTCTCAGGAGGTCTTGAGCGGCTTCGCGGTTTTCTTCGATCTCTTCACGTGAAAAGACCAGAGGCGCTTCCGCCTCTCCTTCCTCGCTGAGCTTCGCCCGCAGATATTCTTGAAACTCTGGATCTCTATCCTCCATAAGGAGGCCTAGCGCTTGGAGTTTTTCACTCAGTCCGCGCAGCTCCTCCGCCTCAACAGGTGATAGGTAGTCCCGCGAGGCTAGATCTCTTTTTCGATCGAGGAGCTCAAGGGTTTCGAGGTCGAGTTGCGATCTCAATCCGTAGACGTCACTCGTCAGCAAATTACCGACGCCCATACCGCGAGGGTCTTCGATTGGTGCAGACGCCGAGATCACCCCATCGTCATGGCGTTCTAGGATGCGAACTTCAGACTTCAGGAGGCCGGCTACCACTAGAGGATCGTGCGTAGCCATCAAAACGTGTGATGTCTCGTCGAGTGCACCGAAATCATGCAGGAATTGCCGATATCGAACACTCCACGCTGGATTAAGGTGTGTGTCTGGCTCATCCAGCAAGAAGAGCGATTCTTCTTCCCTCGTGAATCTCATCAGCCCTAGCACCAAAAGCAATTGCTGCTCCCCTTCACTAAGTTGCCTGAAGGTGAGGGAAGAGGAACCTCGCTCCGTCGAAACTCGGATCCGTACATCGTGGATCAATTCCGACATATAGGTGCTTTCTAGCGCCTTGAAGAACTCCTGATTACTTGGGTAGGCACTCGCTAGTGCCCGAGTCTCGGCAAGCCCAGATAGATACAGGAAGAGATGCTCTGAACGACTAAATCTAGCTAGCCCAACTGGAACTCGCCTATCGAGTCTCATTGGCGCGAGGGCGATCGCATACAAGCGATCCAGGAAACTTCTTACAGTGCCTCTCGCATTCCAAAAACGCTTATCTCCCGACCGACTATGCCATGATGGCCTCTGCATTACGAACATGACTGAATCGAGGTCATGTATACCGAGTAGTCCCTTAAGGAGCCTTTGAACAGTGGGATCGTCATCTAAGAAGAACGCAAGCAGGACGAAGCTGGAGTAAACGTTCCTCGCGTAAAAGAGAGGACGCAATGGCTTCTCTTCGCCTCGAAGAAGATCCCTATAAAAGCGCTCCTGGTGAGCACTGAAGTGTTCCTCAAGACGGTTGCTAGGGCCGGAGTAGTAACCGAATACATGCCGAGGTCGATAACTGGCTCCTGCGTTACCCACAAACTTGCCGTTTGGAATAACCTCCCCGTTTACTGAACAGGTGAGATGAATCGAGCCGGCACTCTCCGTTGCTGATACGTGGATCAAGTCGCCGCTGATCTCATACTTTAGGTCATACGCGAATCTCGGGGTGAGCCCCAAGTCGAGATCTCGAAAGATCACCGTGAGTGCTTCTAGCAGGTTTGATTTGCCCGCCCCGTTACGTCCGACAAGGACTGACACTGGCGCATCTCTGTCGAACGACACGTGGAAATCATTGAGGTTTTTGAAGCTACGGACACCAACTTCAAGAATTCTCACGAAGGGGCGCCGATCGTGACGAAGACCAATTCATCATCTGGGCGATCAATGTCGATGCGTCCATCTTTCGATAGATCCCGAAGAAGCGCATAGAAGTCGTCCACAGCATCGTCCTCCAGGCGCATACCGCGATATAGCTCTGCGGGACTAACTCGACCACCTGACGACTCAAGAATCTGAAGCAAATGATTAGCGTTCACCACGCCGCTATCTGTGCTCATTTCACTAGTCTTCCTTACCTTGGACGTCTTCTTCTTAGCAGGGCCCGTTGGCGAGGACTGTCGTTCGAGCATCCGATTGACGAGGTTTTGCGTATCGACCCCTGTCACGGAGTTACTCAAGGTCTGCGAAATGGTACGCGCCAGATCTCCATAGGCCAGTCCCGTGATCGCAAGGGCTTCTGTCTCTAGCAGATATTGCTGGCTTTCGATCAGGGCGACCCTAGCCTCGCTGGCCTTATCAACGACTTGATTAATCAAGTTCACTTGTCGGCGTTGTTCAGCGACTTCCGGAATGGGGATTGGCAGCTGGCGCACGTCACGCAGGTTTAGACCTGGCATGTCAATTCCTCGCATGCGATCCGATAGCCAACCCTGCACCCATTGGCTAGAGAGCCAATGTGCTAGGTATTCGCTTTCCAAATCTTCACGTGGCCGGAGGCGAGCAATTCCCCTGTTGATGTTCCCGCCGTCCAGTTCGGGTGGCACTACCGCAACACGTGTATTACGGATGATTCCCAGCAACACATCACCAGAAGCGATCGCTGATCGAGAGAACTTCTCATGAACCGCCACCGACGTGTTCCGCAACTGGCCTTCGCTAACCTCGCCGTTCTGCAGGTCTTGCTGTTGCACATATGGAACTCCCGTTCCGTCCTCCACATCCGGTCCCGGTTGCAGGATCCCGTAAACGATAGGAGCACTGGGTGCAACTGCCTCAGCAGCAATCACCCATGATGGGTCTGCTTCGCTCGAAAGCCATCTCTCCTTTGGGCCACGATCACCAATGATCACCTGATCTCGGAAATTCCGCACCAAGAAGTTCAGCTCTGGCACAGATTCAGATAGGACGTGGCGCGCAGTGTCAACTCGTTCCTGGAATACGCGCGCTGTGTCCGCCAGGAGCTCTTGAACGGCTCGGGGCGGGACCGGAAACGGCAAAGATTTAAATCGATTGAGCCCTAGGTGAGCGATGTTTGTCGTTGCCTTAGCGATCTGCGAGAACACGCCTTCTTTTTGGTATGCACGGAAAACTAGCAGTGCGTACTCGGGAAGGATTTCCTTGTGTGGGCGAAACCTGATGATGCTGTTCTGGAAAAACAGTTCTTCGAGCTCGCCACGGTACAGCGCTGCTCGCCCTACTAGCTCTCGGCTTTGCCCTTCACACAGAAGCACGTCGCCTTCTTTGAGGCGATATCTCTCCCGTGCTTCACTCGAAAAGTTCATGGTGGCCAGATCGCTGAGATCGATCTCATCATCAAAGACGTTCGCCACTCGGAGGTACGGATACTGCTCCGGCGCCAGGGACGCTGCCGGCGTCTTCTGCTGGCCAGAGATTGCGACCCCGGCCTCGGACACCTTGCAAACTGCCCAGGAGTCAGGAAAATCCTTCCTTATCACTCGTCACCAGCTTCGATCGATTCCAGTCGTGCGGCAGCCACTAGCGAGCTATCTCGCAACATTTCTTCCACCTCGCCAATGGCTTGCTGGGCAGCCGTGATGCAGTCGAGAAGGGCTACTGCGACATCATGAGGTGTCCGGTGGACGCTTTCAGTAGCACTCTGTGCCTCTGAGTTGCCAGCTAGGTCCAACCTGTCGTCTACCGACCTCAAGTCATCACGGGTCACACAGCGGAATCGGTCCGTCTCCTCTCGCGGGGCGCGGCCGAGAGGATCACTTCCGTAGCACTGAAGGAAGTCTCGCAGGTCAGAGATACCGAGCGGCTTACGCTTAGTGAATGAACTGGAAGAAGATCTGAGGTCATAGATCCACGTCGAACGGGTAGGGCCGTCTGCACAGAAGAAGAGAACTGACGTCCTGATTCCGGTTGCATAAAAAATGCCAGTCGGCAGTCTGAGGATCGTATGCAGTCGATAGTTATCGAGTAGATGAGTCCTAATAGACGATGCGACGCCCGCCTCGAAAAGGACGTTGTCGGGAACTACGACGGCCGCTCTACCTCCCTTGCTAAGGCTCTTATAAATATGCTGGAAAAAGCCTAGCTGCTTATTGGAAGTCCGATAGTCCATGTGCTGGCTTTGAGTCGCCGACAAGTTGCCCTTCACTCCAAAAGGAGGATTCGTTAGGCACACGGACACCTGAAGTGCTTTGGGGTTCCGACTGAGTGAATCGCCAAGTTCAATTTCGCCGTGCAGGTCGTGCAGGAGCAGGTTCATAAGTCCCATGCGTTGGACATCATGCACTAGCTCCACACCATGCAGTCGAGGCTGTTGATCGCCCTGATGTTGCGTGTGCAGGCCAGCCGCTACCAGAAAACCTCCGGTTCCAGCTGCGGGGTCATAAACGGTGTCGCTGCTCGTAGGATCGATCGCCTGCACCAAAGCGTCGACAACTGCCCTGGGAGTGAAGTATTGGCCAGTTCCATACCTCGACTCCTGGGCATTTTTCTCAATGAGCCCCTCATAGACATCGCCAAGTCCATTTTGGCGAGCGCGGTACCAATCAATTTCGTCAATGCCACTGATCAGCTTTCGCAGTGCATCACCTGAAGTCAGACGGGTCTCCGCCTCGCCGTAAATAGTTGCTACCGTCTCATCCCGGGAAGATCCAAGACGTTCCAATATTTCCTTATAAATATCGGCAACTTTATCCGCTCTTGCTTCTCGTAGAGCTGCCCAACGGCAGTTCACTGGAAGCCGTTCCTCCATCCCGAGCTCTGCGGCCAACTTCAAGAACAGCAAATAGGTAAGCTCATTGAGGTACTCGTGATACGTGACGCCCTCATCACGAAGAACCGCGCAGAGCGACCAAAGCCGCCGCGTAACGTCTGACGTATCCCTCATGTGGTTCCTTCGGTCGCGAGAAGAGTCGGCGCAGAGTAGGCAAGCCATGATCCCACGGTGGGGTGGGAGGGAGTCGAGGCCCGGGGCTGCCAGCTCCGCTCTCAGCCCGCCATAGCCGGGTCCCCCCGTGCCCGGGCCCGCTCCCGCGGGATCTCCGCTGCTACTTCGACTGCTGCCAGGTGCTTCGGATCCTTGTGATCCTCACCGCCCCTCCCCTACCGCATGAACGATGTCTAGCCTGCGCATCGTAGCGATCGAGGCTCGGCCTGGTGCCGTATACAGCAGCGCGGCAGCAAAAATCCCTATATTCAGGCGGTGTTGTCAGTGTGGCTCGGTACGTTGATCATCGTGGCCGCAGCACCCCATCAAGCAGCTGGCACCGTCCAGATCGGAGGAGGAGACGAAAGGCCGCTTGGTTGACGTTGGCGAGGAATGTCAGCGACCGAATCGGCGCGGGCTCGGACGGCAACATAGCCGCACACCACTGCTGTGACTGGGACTACATGGTTCCGGGACTACGTACCTCGCAGGTCGGCGACGTGATCACGTCGTGGTAGGTCACCGAGCGGTCCGACCTGTCGTTGATAGGGGACAACCCGCTGGGGCGGGCCGATGGGCTCGCGGTGACCGCAGCCACGGGGGCCCTCATGTGGCCGGCCTAGCACTAGTGCAGGCTGATGCAAACCTTGATCCCTCAGCGTGATCCGCTCAGGTTCCTCTGGTGACGATTCGTGCCTGACGCCGTGGTAGGCCAGCTTCCGGGGCGCGAACAGCGGCCCAGACGTCGCTATTTCCGGCTCTGGGAGGAACTCGCTGTGCTGACTGCGCACGATGGGCGATGTGTGTACTGTCTCGCGCCCTCTGAAGTCAAAGATCATGTCATTCCATACGCGGTCACGTCCGCTGGAGTGGTGTATCGACGGCCACTCGGTGATCTCGTTTTGAGGCTATGCGGTGAGTTCGGTGGGCGGGATGGTCTCGTCGGTTTCTGACTCGATTGGGTGGAGGCGGGCCTTGGCGAGGAGTTCGCGGCCCATGTAGCGGCGGGCCTCGGTCCACTCGTCGTTCTGCTCGGCCAGGACCGCGCCGACCAGGCGGATCACGGCGGGACGATCGGGGAAGATGCCGACCACGTCGGTGCGACGCCGGATCTCCTTGTTCAGCCGCTCCTGCGGATTGTTCGACCAGATCTGCCGCCAGATCTCGCGGGGGAAGGCGGTGAAGGCCAGCAGGTCATGCTGGGCGGCGTCCAAGTGGGCTGCGGCTTTGGGGAACTTGGCCTCCAGTGCGTCCAGGACGTGTGTCATCTGGGCCTTCACCGCGTCGGTGTCGGGCTGTTCGAATACGGTTCGCAGCAGGGTGGCCACCCACGGCTGGGCCGATTTCGGGACCTGGCTCAGCAGATTGCGGGCGTAGTGGGTGCGACAGCGCTGCCAGGAGGCGCCGGGCAGCACCGCGCCGATGGCGTCGACCAGGCCGGCGTGGGCGTCGGAGACGACGAGCTGGATGCCGGACAGGCCGCGGGCGATCAGCGAGCGCAGGAAGGCCAGCCAGCCGGCACCGTCCTCGGCGGTGGCGACGTCCAGGCCGAGGATCTCGCGGTGGCCGTCGGCGTTGACACCGACCGCGATCAGGGCGTGGACGTTGATGATCCGGCCGCCCTCACGGACCTTCTGGGTCAGGGCGTCGACCCAGACGAACGCATACGGCCCGGCGTCCAGGGGCCGGTTGCGGAAGGCCGCGACCTGCTCGTCCAGGTGCCGTGCCATCGCGGAGACCTGGGACTTCGACAGCTGGGTGACGCCGAGGGACTCGGCGAGCTTCTCGACCCGGCGGGTGGAAACACCGAGCAGGTAGGCAGTGGCCACCACGCTGATGAGGGCCTGCTCGGCCCGGCGGCGCCGTTCGAGGAGCCAGTGCGGGAAGTAACTCCCGGTGCGGAGTGTGGGGATGGCCAGTTCGACGGTTCCTGCCCTGGTGTCCCACTCGCGCGGGCGGTAGCCGTTGCGGTGGTTGACTCGCTCGTCGCTGACCTGCCCGTATTCGGCGCCGCAGAGGGCGTCTGCCTCCGCGGACATGAGGGCGTCGGCGAACGTTTTGATCATTGCGCGCAGCAGATCGGGACTCGCCGCGGCGAGGTTGTCCTCCGCGAGGGCGTGCAGGGGCAGACTGTCGGGTGCGGTCATCGTGCTGATCTCCTTCAAAGACTTGGTCGTCTTGAAAGATCAGCCGGTGGCCGTTCGTCTATGCAGGCCTCACCCCGACGCCGGAGCAAACCCCCGGATCAGGTCGAACCCGTACACCACTTCTCAGGACGCAACCCCATACGCACGCGGCGGTGACGACGATCTGCATAACCTGAGCCCGGCATGCGTGGTCTGCAATCTATCCAAAGCAGATCGCACCCCGGTGGAGTTCGCTGCACTCAGTCTCAACCCTGGTGTCTGGGGGCGGCGGGGCACCCAGGAAGGGGGCAGTTGTGGGACGAGTTCGATGACCTGCGCCTGCGCTACGAGATGTGGATGGAGCGCATCGAGTTCACCCAAGTGGAACTCCTCAATCCACGCCGAATAGCGTGGTTCAAGCACGATCTGGCCAGTACATACTTCAACGCCAAGGACCAGCCGACCATCCGCGCGAAGGCAGCCACCTTCCGCACCCTCTACGCACGCCACCTCGCAACATCCGCAGCCACGGGCTGGACCGTGGAAGGCCGACCCCCCTTCCAAATCATCAAATCCCGCAAGTGGGGCGCCGAGTCAGAGGACCCCGGGCCTTCACCCGTGATGGTGGACACGCGTCTTTGATCACGCGGCGAGCGTGAGCTTAGCGGTGTGGTGTCGGCGTTCGTATTCGTTGGGGCTGAGCTGGCTATTGGCGGAGGGGGCTTCGCCCTTGATCGTGGACACCGGGTGTCATGCGGCGAGGGTCAGCGTAGTTGATCGTTGTTCGTAGCTGATCGGGCTCTGCTGGCCCAG
>NZ_JBFBCG010000131.1:0-10816 GCF_040683105.1 Streptomyces sp. NPDC051020
AACATGGCCACTCTGCGCAGCTTCGCCATCAACCAGCTCCGCACCGTCGGCCACACCAACATCGCCGCCGGACTCCGCACCACAGCCCTCCGCCCCTACGAGCGACCGCTGGCCCTCCTCGGCCTCAACTGACCTGCACTGATCCATGATCAAACGACTTTGCAATCGCCCTGCCCCTGGCGGCGCTTCGCGACCCCGCTCGTGCCGACGCTGGCCCGGCTCGTGGCCGACGGCATGCGCCCGGTGGCCGCGCGAAGTGGCATGCAAACTGTGCGGAGAGTAATCGGACCCACCGTGCGGTCAGCCGGTGCTGTAGAGGTTGACGAGACGGATGTAGCGCACCCAGTCCCAGTCGGGTCCGGGATCCGTGTGGTCGGTGCCCGGGACCTGAGCGTGACCGAGAATGTGCGCGCGATCCTTGGGGATGCCGTAGCGGTCGCAGACCGACGCGGTCAGCAGAGCGGACCGCTCGTACAAGGCGTTGGTGAAGTACGCCGGCTGGTCGACCCAGCCCTCGTGCTCGATGCCGACGCTGCGGGTGTTGTAGTCCCAATTGCCGGCATGCCAGGCGATGTTCTGCTCCCGTACGCACTGCGCGACGTACCCGTCCGCCGAGCGCACCACATAGTGCGCGGAGACTCGCTTCGCCGGATTCTGAAAGATGTCGACCGTGTCCGAGAAGGTCTCCTGCGCGACATGGATGATCACGTACTGCACCGGATAGGCCGAAGGGCGCGTCGAAGCCGTGTAGTTGGACGTGGAAGCGGGCATCCAATGTGCGACCGGGTAGTCGGTGCTGCCCGCCTCCGCTGCAGCCATGGCACGGGTGGAAGCCGGCAGCAGAGCCGCCGCGGCAGTCGCCGCAGCGCCCTGAAGAATCCTTCTGCGGTGCATCAACGCTCCTGTGCGGGGAGGGGAACGGGGGGACGGTGTACGGGTCAGGGGGTGGGGAGCAGGGTAGCGGTCTCACGGAGGTGTCGGTGCAGTCCACGATGAGGATCACCCGGCGGCGTCCGATCATGGCTCGGTCACTGACCCGCCCGCCAGGATGTGATCGTCGCCGAGCGCGCCCGCCAGCACCGCCGCCGGATCGTCGCCCGCCGGGCCCGCCGGGTTCCAGCGACCGCGTTCCTTGCGATACGGCCACCAGCGCCCGTCCCGTCCGTACCGAAGCTGTACCCCGCCAGCCGTAACGGTCCAGCGGTTGCCCGCCGCCCGCAACTGCGGGCGCTCGCCGTCCTCCCACGCCTCGGCGAGCCGCGCACGGGCCCTGGCGAAGGACTCCGGATCGGGCGCCCATTCCTCGTCGAGCACTGCGAGCGCGGCCGCCCCGCCGTAACCCCAGGCTCGCACCGCCGTGTCGAGTTCGGCCCGCTGCCGCCCCGAACCGGTGCTCAGCCGTGCCACGATCCCCGGCTCGGGACGGGCATCGGCGACCAGCCGTACCACGTCCTGCTCAGGCGTCAACTCGCGTACCATCGGCTGCTGTTCGTGGCCCAGCGCAAGGGCTTCCGCCAGCATCCGATAGGCGCGTACCGCACTGTCCGTCACCAGGACCTCCAGTGCCGCCGGGTCGAGACCGGGCTCCGGTTCGGTCTCCGTGCGCAGCGACGGGGCGGGACCGGGCTCCGCGGGCAGCGGCGGGGGAGCGGGCAGTGGCGGCAGGATGTCCCGCGCGGCGAACGTCTCGTCCGCCCGTACGCCGCGCACTCGACGATCCTCCGCGGCGGAGGACTGCGCGGGTTCCCGTTCCGCGGCACGGACCGCGATCCGCACCTGGAGTTCGTCGAGCAGCCGCCGTTCACCGCGCCCGCGCATCAGCAGGAGTACGAACGGGTCCTGGTCCAGCAGCCGCGCGACCTGGTAGCAGAGGGCGGCGGAGTGCGGACAGTGGTCCCATGCCTCGCACGTGCACTCAGGATCCAGATCTCCGATGCCCGGCAGCAGATCGACTCCGGCCGCCGCCGCGTCCTCCACCAGATGCGGCGGCATCTCCCGGTCGAGCAGTGCGGCGATGTGCCCGGCCCGGTCGGCGGCCATGTCCAGGAACCGGTCCCACTCCTCCTCGCTCAGCTGCTGAAGCAGCACATCACTGCGGTACGCGGTCGAGTCCCAGTCCTGGACGACCGCGGTGATCCGACCGGGCTGTACGGAGACCGCGCCGACCCGCCCCTCGCGGGCGAACCGGCGCCCCTGCTTGACCTGTTTGCCGTCCAGCGCCGTGTCCTCCAGGGCCTTCAGCCATGCCCGGCCCCACCAGGACTCGGCGAAACCGCGGCCTCGCGCCGGCGGCAGGGCGGCGAAGGTTCGTTCCTGTTCCGGTGCCGACTCCTCATCGGCGATGTCGTCGGATTCGCACCCGTCGATCCCGTATGCGTCGTTCTCGTAGCCGTCACTCATCGCGCGCCCCCTCGCAACTCCACCAGATCCGCCAGTTCCGCGTCGGTCAGTTCTGTCAGCGCCGCCTCGCCGGAGCCGAGTACCGCATCCGCGAGACCCTGTTTGCGGGCCAGCATGTCGGCGATCCGGTCCTCGATCGTTCCCTCGGCGATCAGGCGGTGCACCTGTACCGGCTGGGTCTGCCCGATGCGGTACGCGCGGTCGGTGGCCTGTGCTTCCACCGCCGGGTTCCACCAGCGGTCGAAGTGCACGACATGGCCGGCCCGGGTGAGGTTGAGCCCTGTGCCCGCCGCTTTCAGCGACAGCAGGAAGACGGGGGCCTCGCCGGCCTGGAACCGGTCCACCATGGCCTCGCGTTCGGCGATCGGCGTGCCGCCGTGCAGGAACTGAGTACGCACTCCGCGCGCCGCCAGATGTTGTTCGAGCAGCTGTGCCATGTGTACGTACTGGGTGAACACCAGCACGCTCGCATCCTCCGCGAGGATCGTGTCGAGCAGTTCGTCCAGGAGCTCCAGCTTTCCCGAACGGTCCGCGATCCGCGGCCGCTCCTCCTTGAGGTACTGCGCCGGGTGATTGCAGATCTGCTTCAGCGCCGTCAGCAGTTTCACCACCAGGCCGCGCCGGGCGAACCCGTCCGCGCCGGAGATCTCGGCCAGGGTCTCCCGTACCACCGCCTCGTACAGACCGGTCTGTTCCGCCGTCAGCGACACCGTACGGTCCGTCTCCGTCTTCGGTGGCAGTTCCGGAGCGATGCCCGGATCGGACTTCCGCCGCCGTAGCAGGAATGGCCGGACCAGCGCGGCGAGCCGTTCGGCCGCCGCCGGGTCGCTGCCGTCCTCCACGGCCCGCGCGTACCGGGTGCGGAACGTGCCGAGCCGTCCCAGCAGCCCGGGCGTCGTCCAGTCGAGGATCGCCCACAGTTCGGAGAGGTTGTTCTCCACCGGGGTGCCGGTGAGTGCCACCCGCGCTCGCGCACCGATCGTCCGCAGCTGCTTCGCGGTCGTCGAGTACGGGTTCTTGACGTGCTGCGCCTCGTCGGCGACCACCATGGACCACCCGGCCTCGGCGAGCCTCGCCGCGTCGAGCCGCATCGTGCCGTACGTGGTGAGGACGAACTCGCCGTCCACCAGGCTCTCCAGGCTGCGGGACGCGCCGTGGAAGCGCCGCACCGGCGTGCCGGGGGCGAACTTCTCGATCTCCCGTTGCCAGTTGCCCATCAGCGAGGCCGGGCAGATCACCAGGGTCGGTCCGGCCGCCTCGTCGACGTTCTGCCGGTGCAGATGCAGGGCGATGAGCGTGATGGTCTTGCCCAGACCCATGTCGTCGGCCAGACAGCCGCCGAGGCCGAGCGAGGTCATGGTGTGCAGCCAGTTCAGACCGCGCAGCTGATAGTCCCGCAGCGTCGCGGCGAGTGCGGTCGGCTGACGGATCGTCTGCCGCTCGCCCGACTCGGGTTCGGCGAGCCTGGACCGCAGCCGGTCGAGCCAGCCGGTCGCCCGTACGTCCACCCTGTGGCCGTCGATCTCGGTGGAACCGGTCAGTACGGCGCCGAGCGCGTCGATCGGGGTGACCTTGCGGTCCTGCGCCTCGCGGGCGCGTCGCGCCTCCTCGGGGCCGATGAGCACCCACTGGTCGCGCAGCCGGACGATCGGCCTGCTGGCCTCGGCCAGGCGGTCCAGTTCGGCGCGGGTCAGCTTCTGGTCGCCGAGTGCGAACCACCAGTTGAACGCCAGCAGCGCGTCGGCGGACAGGAACGACGGGGTGTCCGACGCGGACCGTCCGTTGCGGGATTCGCCGTTGCTGTCGCCGCCGTTCTCGTCGTCCGGCGGGCCGATCACCGCGCGTGCGGTGAGGGTATGGGCGAGCTCCTTGGGCCAGTGCACCTGGACCCCGGTCGCGGCGAGCGCCCGTGCGGCAGGGCCGAGCAGTTCAGTGATCTCCTCATCGGCCGGATCGACGGAATCCGGTACAGCGGCGGACAGCAGCGGCGCCAGCGGCGGCCAGGCGCGGGCGGCGCGGCGCAGCGAGAGGAGGGCGTCCATCCGGGCCCGAGGACCGAACGCCGCCGCGGTCGGTGCGTTGCCCGCCCAGACGTCGGCGGCATCGGCGACCAGTGTCGGATCGCTGACGCTGTGGATCTGCAGGACCGCGCGGAAGGACGGCCCGACACCCGGCTCCGTGTGCTCGTGCACCCTGGGAGGACCGGTGAGCTCGATACGCAGCGAGAGCCGCACTCCCGCGTCGTGCCCGGCCGCGACATCAGCGGCCCAGCCACGACGGTCCGGGAGCTGCTGCGGCGTGTCGACGGCGAACGCCGGGCTGCCGGTGGCGAACACCGCTGCGGGCGTGCGCGGCAGGCCGTCCGCGACCGCGTCCAGGAATGCGCGCAGCAGCCGCTCCGGCTCCGGCAGCAGTACGGGCTCGGCGTCCTCGTCGAGCGGCACCGCATGGGCGGTGGGGGGCATGGAGGCCGCGAGGTCACGGATCCGGTCGAGATCGGCGGCCGTCAGGGGACCGGCCCGCCAGGTGTCGTGGTCCGTGGCGCTCAGCCCCGGCAGCAGCAGTCCGCGGGCGGCGAGTTGGAGGGCGAGGAGTGCGGCAGCGCCCCAGAACGCCGCCGCGGGATGGGAGTGCGCGGCCGCCCGCGCGCGGGTCAGAACGGGCAGGGAATCGCGTACGGGCAGCAGCAGTGCCGGAACACGGTACGGGCGGGCATCGGGCCCGACGACGGTCAGTTCCCCGACCGTCCCCGGGGCGTCGGGCGGGCTGCTGCCGTCCGGATGGCAGAAGGCGACCCGGCCGGTGCGGGCGGGGTCTGAGGGCAGGAAGACGACGGAGCAGCGGGAGAGCGCGGAGATCTCGGCGGGGGACGGCGCGGGAAGCCTGTGCACGGCGATGTCGGATTCCTCAAATTTGACTAGTGGATGCCAAGATCGCCGAGGGTACTCCGCGGCGGCGCTGTGCGGGAGCGCGATCACCGTGATCCACGTCACTTTCACGGGTGTCCGTGGGCTGTCGGGTGTAGCCAGCACCCCCCTGTGGGGAGGGGGCTGCCCCCCGGAATCCCGGGTGATGGCGCCATGGTTGGCGTGTGGCCTCCGCCCGTACGTTTCAACAGGTCAGAGCAGATTGCCAGCCTCCCAGAGACCGGAGACGCCATGCCCGAGGCCGTAGTCACCCTCGCGGACCGCACCCGCGACCGTGCCCGCAGTGCGGACAGCGCCGGAGGTGCGCGAGACGCCCCGGGCACCGGAGCTGCCGCACCGGCGGGACTCGAGCGAGGCACGGGGGCTTCCGGGAGCGACTTCGCGCCTCTCCTGCGGGCCGTCAAGGCACACGGACTCCTGAAGGAGCGCACCGGTTGGTACGCGGCACGCATCGCAGCCAACCTCCTCGCCCTGGGCGCCGTGACGACCGGCCTGGCCCTCCTCGGCAACACCTGGTGGACTCTGCTGCTCGCCCTGCCGTGGGCGGTCTTCTGGGCCCGCACCGCGTTCGTCGGCCATGACGCCGGACACGCCCAGATCACCGGCGTCCGAAAGGTGAGCCGGATCATCGGCCTGATCCACGCCAATCTGCTCCTCGGCATGAACGAGGCCTGGTGGAACGACAAACACGTACGCCACCACGCCAACCCCAACCACGTCGACAAGGACCCGGACGTCGGCGTCGGCGCCCTCGTGTGGACCCAGAAGCAGGCGGCCCAGCGCGAAGGCTTCGCCCGCTGGATGACCCGTAACCAGGCCCGGTTGTTCTTCCCGATGCTGCTCCTCGAAGGCATCGCCCTCAAGATCTCCGGCTTCCAGTACCTGCGGCGGCAGCCGGCCCGTGAGCGGGCCCTCTCGGCAGCCCTCCTCGTCACCCACCTCGGGTTGTACGCGACGCTGCTCCTCACCGTCATGTCTCCCGGCAAGGCCGTCGTCTTCGCACTCGTGCACCATGCACTCTTCGGGCTCCACCTGGGCATGGCCTTCGCGCCGAACCACAAGGGCATGGAGATGCCCGATCCCGACGGCGACCGCTGGGGGCATCTCCAGCGGCAGGTCCTCACCTCGCGCAACGTGCGCGGCGCCGTCCTCACCGACTGGTTGCTCGGCGGACTCAACTACCAGATCGAGCACCACCTCTTCCCGAGCATGCCCCGCCCCCATCTGCGCCGGGCACAGCCCCTGGTGCGCGCCCACTGCGAGGCGCTCGGCATGCCGTACGCGGAGACTGGACTCATCGAGTCCTACCGACAGGCGCTGCAGCACATGCACGAGGTCGGCGAACCGCTGCGGTGACCCGGCGGGAAGCCCGCCGCTGTGGGCCGGAACCGATGGGCACCCACAGGCGTTCTCACAGAAGGAGCGGCGTGAGCCGCGTAGGAGGCGTGGACGATGTCGAACAGCGCAAAGATTGCCATCGGGGGAGTTGTCGCGGCAGTCATCCTGATGCCGTTCATCGGATTCTGGCTGTCGCTGCTGGTGCTGATCGGAGTACCGACGGTGGCCTACCTGATGCTGGATCCCTCCCAGCGGCGCAGGCTCCGTAGGATCACCCGTAAGGAAATAGGCCGCTGAAAAGGGGTTCTTCGTAGATGAGCGGGACCGTCACCGTGGTGAGCAGTAGCGGGGTTTACTCATTCACCAAGCCGAACCGCCAGTTCCTCACCCTGCTGACCGGACTCGGAGTGGAGGGAGATGTTCATGCGGGAGTCACGGTGAAGCACCGTTCCCGCGTCGCACAGGACCCCACCCAGCCGAATCTGCGCCAGGTTCATCTCATCCACGAGGAACTCTTCGACGAGCTGCGTGCAGAGGGCTTCGAGGTCGCCCCCGGTGACCTCGGGGAGAACGTCACCACGCGTGGCGTCGATCTCCTCGAGCTGCCTGTGGGCACGCTGCTGCACCTCGGCGGCGAGGCCGTCGTCGAGGTCACCGGCCTGCGCAACCCGTGCCGGCAGATCGACACCTTTCAGGAAGGGCTGCTCAAGCAGGTCGTCGGCCGTGACGAGGCGGGCAACGTCGTGCGCAAGGCCGGGGTCATGAGCGTCGTCAGGACCGGCGGGGTGGTCCGGCCCGGCGACCCGGTCACGGTCGAACTGCCCGCCGAACCGCACCGACCGTTGGAGCGTGTGTAGAGGCGGACGGAGCCGACAGGGCAGCCGGGCCGCGCAGGTGGCCGGCGGAGCCCCCGGCTCCACCACAGGCCGACTCGCGACCCGGTGGCGCAGGCCGTGAAGGAGCAGGCGCTGCGAGTGACCTCGGCCCGGCCGTGGCTTGGGCGCCGGGACTCAGGCCGGTCGCACGGCGAGCGCGTCGAGTGCCTTCAGCAGACCGGGCAGCTCCGCCCCGCGGCCGACCGGCAGGACCTCGCCGGGTTCCTCGTCCAGCAGGATGAACGCGATGTCGTCGGTCCGGGCGACCAGGGACCAGCCGGGTCCGTCGGCTCGCAGCGTGCGGGCGTCACCGGGGGCGAACGAGGAGCGGATACGTCCGATCGGGGGCGGGCTGTCCACGTAGGCATGGACTTCTGCCAGCGCGCGACGGACACCGGGATGGACGCCGGCGGACACGGCGACGCCGGCCGGGCGCTCTTCATCGGTATCGGCACTGCCCGCGACGTCCGGACCCGCGAACGCCGTGGCGTCGTCGATCTGCTCGCGCCACGCCGCCCACTGCAACGCGATCTCGTCGGCGCCCAGCCGCCGCTGCGGAGGCCCCCACGACTCCGTGTCGGGAGGGCTCAGCGGCGGCAGATCGGTTCCCTCGGCCTCCGGGTCCGGCAGCGGGTCGTGCGGCGCCGGCACCCCCGGCGTGGCGACCGCCAGCGCCAGTGGCCAGCCAGGGAGCGCGCAGACCACCGAACGGTCGTCGGGGGAGAGGTCGTACTCCATACCGCAGTCCCAGGAGGCGATCGCGACGGCAACCAGGGACACGTCATCGACGACGACGGTCCACCGGGCCCCGCCGTCGTCCTGCCCGAGGACCAGCCCGTAGCCCTCGGCGTACGGTTCGAGGTCGAGTGCCGTGCAAGCCGCCGGGTAGTCGTCCCCGAGCACGCTCGGGAACTGCGCGGGTGTCAGCAGCACCGCGGTCAACACATACAGCGCGTCCTCGTCGGCGACTGTGTCGTCCGTCCCGGCCACAGCACCCTCCTCGTCCCTCATCGTTTTCCGTCGGCGCACCTTAACCAGTGGGTAACGCGGCCGTCGAGGCCCTGACAAGGCAGGACCCACCGCGCCGTCGGCGAGCAGACGGCGCGGTTCAGTCGGCGGGGAGACCGAGCAGCGTACGGGCCACGGTCTGCGGCGATTGGCCGGTCTCCCGCGCCAGCGCGGTGACCGCCCGGCAGGCCAGTTCGTTCACCCCGAAGGAGAGCGCCTCGGGTGACACCCAGCCGCTCGCTTCGTCCATCCGGTCGTGGTCGTCGTCCACGCAAGCCGAGACATAGGTGGCGGCCGCGTCGAACAGATTGTGCTGTTTGCGCTGCCCTTCCTCGCGCGGCGGCGCGGGCCGCTCACCCTTCCGGCCAGGTGACACTGCCTTCCGCAGAGTGCTGAGCATGTCGATCATGGGGGACCGCCTTCCGGGGAGCCGTGCACGCGTGGTGCCGTCGTACATACTTACGGTCTTCCCCTTCCGCGTAGAGTTTGACCTTCGACCGAGGAACGGGGGCAACGCGGTGAAGCGATACGACCGGCTGAAGGAGATCAGGCGGCTCGATCCGGAGCGGGACTTCCTGGAGATCTACCGGCTCACGGCGACGTACGAGTTCCCCTGGGACATCACCCGTGCGCTCGAACTGGCCCTGTACCGCACGTATGCGGTCCCCAGCATCGGCCGACTCCTCGCCGAAACGGCTGAGCTGACGGATCATTCGCAGAAACGCTACGACGACACCGCGCTGCTCCTCGACACCGTGGTGGAGCACGGTTTTGACAGCGACCTGGGGCGCACGGCGATCCGCCGGATCAACCAGATGCACCGAAGCTACGACATCAGCAACGACGACATGCGCTATGTGCTGTGTACGTTCGTCGTGGTCCCGAAGCGCTGGATCGACAGCTACGGCTGGCGTCGCCTCTCCGATCACGAACTGCGGGCGTTCGCCGTCTACTACCGCACTCTGGGCGCACACATGGGCATCAAGGATGTGCCGCAGACCTTCGAGGAATTCGAGCGCACGCTCGACACGTACGAGGACGAGCGCTTCGGCTGGGACGAAGGGGCGCGCAGCGTCTCCGACGCCACGCTGGCACTGATGGGCTCCTGGTATCCGGGTCCGCTCGCACCTGTCGTACGCAAAGCCAGCCTCGCCCTCCTCGACGATGCGCTGCTGCGGGCGTTCCGTTACGAACGACCGGGCCCCGTCGCACGCCATCTCACCCGTGGCGCGCTGCGGCTGCGGGCGAAGGCCGTGCGACTGCTGCCGCCCCGCTCCACCGCGCATTACGCGCGCCAGAACCCGGAGATCAAGGGCTATCCGGACGGTTACGAGGTCGGCGAGCTCGGTACGTTCCCGACTCCCGGCGTCGGCGGCTGCCTGATCCCGCACAAGCCGAGGCCGGGCGCCCCGGTCGAGTAAGAGGAGCGCGTAGGTCAGCCCGTCCGCACGGCGAGTGCGAGGAACCGTGCGTCCTCATCGGTGTACGAGACCAGTTGCCAGCCGGAACGGGCGAGCAGCCGCCGGAGGTTGGGCTCGGCCCGCAGATCGTCGTCCGTGATCTGCCGGCCGTGGCGTGCGGCCAGCGCGGCCCGGCCGATGGGGTGGAACAGCGCCAGCTGCCCTCCGGGACGTACGACGCGGGCCAGCTCCGCCAGGTCCGGCCCGGGGTGCAACAGATGCGAGATCAGCCCGGCACCGAACACCGCGTCGAGCACCCCTGCCCGCAGCGGCAGGCGGGCGACGTCGGCGAGGAGCAGCTGACCCGTGCGGTCGCGTCCGGCCTGTACCGCCGCGTCCAGCATTGCCGGTGTGAGATCGGCGCCCAGGACCGTACCGCACGGCCCGACGGCGGTCTGCAGGGCGGGCAGCGCACGTCCCGTACCGCAACCCGCGTCGAGGACGGCGTCGCCGGGGTGCAGCCCGAGGGCTTCGACGGCGGCGGCGTAGGCCGGACCGTCGTCCGGGAAACGGGTGTCCCAGTCCGCGGCGCGGGCGGTGAAGAAGTCCTGGACGTGTGTGTGGTCATCGGCCATCCCTAATCTTCGCAGGGAATCCCGGCCTTCAGGCCGGGCGGGAATGCGATCCTTGGCCCGGAGGCGCGGAGCGCCGGAGTGCTCTGCGTTGTCAGTGGCGCCAGCTATGTTGACCGGACTGACCGATGGGGGGTGGGTTGGATGATCCGTGCGTACAAGTTCCTCATGCGGCCCACCACGGGCCAGCGGATCGCGCTCGGCGAGATGCTGGCCGATCACTGCTCGCTCTACAA
>NZ_JBFBCG010000132.1:0-10760 GCF_040683105.1 Streptomyces sp. NPDC051020
GCTCCGTACGTACGGTCTTGATCGCCACCCGTCGGCCGGACGCCGAGCGGGCGAGATAGACCAGCCCCATGCCGCCGGCCCCGAGCCGTCCCAGCCGGCCACCACGCGCTCGCGCTTCACCGGACTCGTTCACCCCGAGGCCGATCACCGTCTGGGCCACTGGTTCGCCGCCATAGCGGTGCCGCGGGGCTGCTTCATGAACACCTTGCTCAGCAACACCGTGCCGAGTGACGCCCACCCGACGTAGAGGCCATCCGCGGAACGCACCGGATCCCGACCGCACGGCGTCCCCATCAGCCTTGGCGGACGCGGGCATGGACGTGCATGTCGTGCCAGCCGTCCGCACCCGGGTGTTCTTCCTGGCCACGGCCAGAGCCGCAAGCGCCGTCGCCCGTTCCTCGGGATGGTCCGAGATCAATCCGAACGCCCGGCCCAGCCGCTCGTCCCAGGCGCGTGCGTCGTCGCCGCCTGCGCTCGCTCCTGCATCCCGTTCCTCGGCCACACCGGGATCATCCCCCAGGGGCCGGCCCGGGGGTGTTCCCCCATTCGGTAACGACGTAGCCGGCGTGGCCCGAGCGGTGTCGCGGTGGCTGCCGACTCCCCTGCCCCGCCCGGCAAACTCGTCGCGTCGCGGCACTAGGAAGTGACAGGCCCTGTCGCTACCCTCCGCGCATGATTTCCACGGTTGTCTGGGGCACGGGAAACGTCGGCCGCGCCGCGATCCGCGCTGTCGAGGCCCATCCGGCGCTCGAGCTCACCGCCGTACTCGTCCACAACCCCGACAAGGTGGGACGCGACGCGGGCGAACTCGGTGGGCTCGGTCGTCCGCTGGGGGTCATGGCGGGCGCCGACATCGATGCCGTGCTGGCCACCGGTCCCCGGGCCGTCGTGTACGCCGCGTCCGGCGACATCCGCCCCGACGAGGCCCTCGCCGACATCAGCAGGGCGATCCGGGCCGGGGCCGTGGTCGTCACCCCCGCGCTGTACGCACTGTACGACCAGTTGGGCGCCCCGCCGGAGCTGCGGGATCCGGTGCTGGCCGCCATCGCGGAGGGTGGCGGCTCGCTGTTCGTCTCCGGTGTCGACCCCGGCTGGGGCAACGACGTCCTCCCCTTGCTGATCAGCGGACTCGGCACCTCCGTGGACGTGATCCGCTGTCAGGAGATCTTCGACTACTCCACCTACGACCAGGAGGAATCGGTCCGGTACCTGGTCGGCATGGGCCAGCCGATGGAGTACGAGCCGCTGATGCTCGCACCGACCGTCCCGACCATGGTGTGGGGTGGACAGATACGGCTGATGGCCAGGGCTCTGGGAGCCGAACTCGACGACATCCGCGAGACGTTGGACCGGCGCCCGCTCGACGCCACGGTGAGCACCAGGACGATGGGCACGTTCGAGGCCGGCACCCAGGGCGCCGTGCGGTTCGAAGTGCAGGGCATCGTCGGGGGCGAACCCCGCATCGTCATCGAGCACATCACGCGCATCCACCCCTCCTGCGCACCGGACTGGCCGAAGCCGCCCGACGGGGACGGCGCACATCGAGTCATCATCGAGGGCTGCCCGCGCATCGAGGTCACGGTCGAGGCCACCGACGAGGGCGAGAACAGGTCCGCGGGCGGGAACGCCACCGCGGTCGGCCGGCTCGTGAGTGCCATCGACTGGCTCGTGGACGCGGAACCAGGACTTTACGACGCGCTCGACGTCCCGCTGCGCCCAGCAGTCGGCAAGCTCGGAAGGAGACATCCATGAACATCGACATCCCCGAGGGCAAGGACGCGATCGAGTACGTGTGGGGTGAGATGGTACCCGGGATCGGGATCGCCGCATCCAACTTCTCGCTGTCGGTGTACGCCCACACGACCCTGGGACTGCGCGAGTTCGAAGCCGCGCGGTTGCGGATCGCCCAGATCAACGGGTGCG
This sequence comes from Streptomyces sp. NPDC051020, assembly GCF_040683105.1. Classification (NCBI taxonomy): domain Bacteria; kingdom Bacillati; phylum Actinomycetota; class Actinomycetes; order Kitasatosporales; family Streptomycetaceae; genus Streptomyces; species Streptomyces sp. NPDC051020. Next base: position 1,924 of record NZ_JBFBCG010000132.1, read on the forward strand.
CCTTCTGCCTCGACTGGCGGACCGAACGTGACGGCGTGAAGGTCGAGGAGGAATTCGCCGACGCGGTGACCCAGTGGCGTACCACCGACGTGTTCGACGACCGGACCCGGTTGGCCGCCGAATACGCCGAGCGGTACGCCCTGGATCACCACAATCTCGACGACGCGTTCTGGTCCCGGATGACCGCGCACTACAGCCAGCTCGAGATCGTGGAGCTGAGCATGAGCATCGGATCATGGCTGGCGTTCGGCCGGCTCAACCATGTGCTGGGTCTCGACACCAGGTGCGCGCTGCCCGGCCGTTGACCGTCACAGGTCGGTGGCGATGATCTTCTCGATGTTCCGTTCGGCGAGCGCGGTGATGGTGACGAACGGATTGACGCTGGTATTGCCGGGGATCAGCGAGCCGTCGATGACGTACAGGCCGGAGTAGCCGTGCAGGCGGCCATAGTTGTCGGTGGCCCGGTTCAGCACCGCGCCGCCGAGCGGGTGGTACGTGAGGTGGTCACCCCAGATCTTGTAGGTGCCGAAGAGATCGGTCCGGTAGATCGTCCCCTCCTTCTGGTTGATCCGGTCGAAGATCGTCTTGGCGGCATCGATGGACGGCTGCTTCCAGGCGGTCTGCCAGTTCAGGTCGACCGTGCCCGTCGCGGCGTTCCAGGAGAACTCGGCCCGGTTCGGGTTCTTGGTGATGGACAGGTAGAACGACGCGTACGTCTCGATCCCGGTCGGCAGCGGCGCGACTTCGGCGAACGCGCCACCGGCGGCCCAGTTGTCGATGCCGCCCGTGGGAATGGACGCCTGGAGGCTGCCGGTCGGGTCCCACATGTGGTTGGCCCGGCCGCACATGACATTGCCGTTGTCGCCCCACCCTTTACCGATCTCGTTGTTCAGGCCGGCGAGCGCGCCGGTGGCCTTCAGCTTCACCAGCAGCTTGCTGGTGCCCACGCTGCCGGCCGCGAAGAACACCCGGTCGGCGGTCACCGTCTTGGTGGCCGTGGTGACACCGCCGGTGTCGATCTGGTCGATGACGACCGTGTAACCGCCACCTGCTGCCGGGGCGACCGAAGTGACCTTGTGGAGCGGCGAGATGACGACCCTGCCGGTGGCCCTGATCCGGTCGATGTACGTTTTCTGCAGCGACTTCTTGCCGTAGTTGTTGCCGTAGAGGATCTCACCGGCCAGCGCGGACCTGGGGACGGTTCCTGCCTCTTCCTGCTTCATGTAGTCCCAGTCGTACACGGTGGGCACGAAGACGAACGGGAAGCCGGCACGCTGGGCCTGCTCACGGCCGACCCGGGCGTACTGGTAGCACGCGGCGGTGTCGAACCAGGCCGGGTCGATGGTGCCGGCCCCGAGCCCGGCATTGGCGCGCGGGTAGTAGATGTCGTACATCTCGTCGGCATCCACCGACGGGAGGACGGCTCCGAAGTTCTCGCGCTTGGGAGTGACCGCCATCCCACCGTTGACCAGCGATCCGCCACCGACGCCGCGGCCCTGGTAGACGGTGATCCCGCTGAACTCCTCGGCGTCGAGGATCCCCGTGTTGCGAGCGATGTTCTTGTCGATGGGGAAGCCGAGGAAGTTACTGAGGGGCTGCTTGGTCCTGGTGCGGAGCCAGTACGACCGGCTGTCCGGGCTTGTCGTGTTGGCGAAGATCTTGCCGTCCGGGCCGGGGGTGTCCCAGGCCATGCCCATTTCGACCATGTGCACGTCGACGCCCGCCTGGGCGAGACGCAGTGCGGCGACGGAGCCGCCGTATCCGGTGCCGATCACCAGGGCCTGGACATGGGCCCCGGAGTCGATCGGGGCGGTTGCGGAGCCGACCCCGGCCTGGGCCGGGGTGGTGTGGCCTGCGAGGGCCACGGCTCCTAAAATAGAACCAGTTCCTGTGATGAACCTGCGACGCGAAACGCCCTTCGGGCCTGCATTGTGCATGCTAGAGTCACTCATGTGACACGCCTCACTCTCCAGAGAGTGAAACTGGTTCTACTGCGGTTCGCATGTTAAGTCACTACATACCGATGGGTAACATGCGCCCGATCGAGGCGCCCCGGACGGGCAACGCCGTGCGTCAGGCGGGCCGGCCGCGGTGGCCTTCCTCGATCGGCCGGGTGCCGTCACCCCCTGGGGCGAGCTCCCTGTCGGCAGCCGTGACGCTTTCGCCGACGCAGGGTTCGTCGAGGTCGGCAGGCCCACACTCGGGCGAATCGTCATGCGGATCGACTTCTGAATCGCCCCCCGTGCGCGACACCGACGGGAACGGGTGGCGAAGCCCCATCGGACCTTCGCCACCCGTCATGCCCGAATCAACCCAACCGGGCGTCAGTAGGCCCCGAACACGTTGTCGATCGAGCCGTACTTGGCGGCGGCGTAGTTGCACGCGGCCGTGATGTTGGCGACCGGGTCGTAAGGGTCCATCGACGTACCGGGCACGTGGTAGGCGCGGAACGTGGGGTCGATGACCTGCAGGAGACCCTTGGACGGCGTGCCCTTGGCGGCGTTCGAATCCCAGTTGTTGATGGCCCGGGGGTTGCCCGCGGACTCGCGCATGATGTTGCGGTGGATGCCGTTGTAGCTACCGGGGATGCCGTGCTGGGCCATGACGGCCAGCGACTCCTTGATCCAGCCGTCGAGGTCGTTCGTGTACGTCGCGGGCTTCGCGGTGACGGCGGCGGCAGTGCTCGCGGCCGTCGTGGATGCGACTGCCGCGGGCGCGGTGGCGCCGATGGTGAGCTTCTGGCCCGCGTGAAGGACGCCGGGGTCGGCTCCGATGACCGCTCGATTGTCCTTGTACAGCTGCTGCCAACCGCCGCTCACGGAATGGCTCAGGGCGATCTTGTAAAGGGAATCACCGGCTATCACGGAATAGACGGTGGGCGTAGCTGCCCGCACGGCAGTCGGCTTGGCGGGGGCGGCAGCGGGCGCCGCTGTCTTGGCGACGGCGGCGGTGACAGGCTGCGCCGGCGCTGCCGAGGCAACGGTTGCCCCGATCATCGGAAGCGCGAGAGCGGCACCGCCCGTGCTCACGGCGATGAGTCCGCGAGTCAGCGAACTGGACTTACGGCGACGGTGGTTAACCTGTGCGGGCATGGCGTATTCCTCTCCGTCGCCTACGAGGTGAGCTGTCGGGTTGAGGCTGGAGTTGCCTCGCCGTATGGGAATACGACTTCACCCCTAGCCGTTCCGGATACCGGATCGGCGGCTTACGTGGGTCCCCCGCTCCTGCCGTACGTGAGTGGTCGGGTTCCCGGACGGCGGCAGGATTCGGCGTTCCATCCGGATTGACGGTGACCGTAGGCGAGAAACTCCGACCTGAACAAGCCCACATTTCTCGATCACAATTCATTTACAAGATCGAGTCGCGGAAATTTTCGCAATCCACCCCGGTCCGCGAAGCCAACTTTCTTGGCACAGAAGGGAACCGGGCGGCACGCCGCTTCGTCCGCGGGCCCGGAAGGTGACTCTCACCACTCGGCCCGAAAAGGGCGATTTGCCCGGCACGAAAGTCCTCGGGCCCGCACGGGTTGCACGTTCACCAGAACGGCGAGCAACTTCCCCTTATCGCCAAAATTGGGACATTCGGGAGATTTTGACGTCAGGGGCAGGCATTCGGGCTTCGGCTCGTCGGGAAGGGCGTCCCCCCGGGGAGGCGACCGGGAGCAGTCGCGCGTCATCTGCCTGCTCCGACTGCGGCGCGCGAGTGGCCGCCCACCGGCCAGGTCGTGCAGGTTCACGCGAACGACACCATGGTGGCCGCACAAGGTGCCGTACATCTTCGGCGTGGCCATGATGGTGCGGAAGAACGCCCTGCCCACCCGCCGGGACTGTCCGGCAGCACGAGAGAAGTGATGGCGATGGAGCTGTTCCCGCCCATGCCGCTCGCCGAGTGGCGTGACACCAAAGAGACGCTCCACCGCTTCGCGCAGATCGTCGGAAAGATCCGTCTCGCGGCCGGTGTCCGGCGCAATCACTGGTGGAACGTTCCGTTTCACCTCACTGGCCGGGGTATCACCACCCGCCCCATGGGACAGATCGACGGCAACCCGATTTTCACGGTGGACTTCGACTTCGTCGGCCATCAACTCGTCATCACAAGACTGGACGGCGTGACGGTCTCGTTCCCGCTTTCGGGCCAGTCTGTGGCTACCTTCCACAAGAAGGTCATGGCCGCCCTGGACGCGCTGGGTATCGAGGTGAATATCAAATTCCCCAAGCCATTCGATCTGTCCGACGCCGACCGGCCGTTCGCCGAGGACACGGAGCACGCGGCATACGATCCCGAACAGGCAAACCGGTATTGGCAGGTCCTCAGTCAAGTGGCGTTGGTACTGGAGGAATTCGCCGCGCGGTTTTCGGGGAAAGTCAGTCCCGTGCACCATTTCTGGCACACCTTCGATATCGCTCACACCCGCTTTTCGGAGCGTCAGATCGACCAGCCCGCGCAGATCGACCCGGTGACGCGGGAGGCCTACTCCCGGGAAGTGATCAGCTTCGGTTTCTGGTTCGGTGACGACAATTTCGCCGCGCCCGCCTTCTACTCGTACACCGCTCCCGAACCGGCGCGGCTGGCGGAGGAACCGCTCACTCCGGTGTCGGCGCAATGGGTGGATCGTGGCGGCAGCCACCTGGCGGTACTGCCGTACGACGCGGCCCGCGCCGAGGGCGATCCCCGTGCGACTGTACTCGCCTTCTACGAAAGCGCCTATCAGGCCGGAGCGGGGCGCGCCGGTTGGGACATCGACCGTCTCGCCTGTCCCGGCGGGATCACCGACCCGTGCCTGACGCCCTGTACGCCTGCCGGTGGATGAGGAGCGCGGCTTCAGTGCAGCTGCCACTCCCAGTCCGCGGGAACCGTGCCCTGGGGACCCGGGGTCGGCTGGGCGACCGGGTGCGCGATGGGCCGGAGCAGCTCCCATCCCTCGTCATATTCCTCGGCCTCGATGTTCCGGAGCCCGTTCTCCCCCGGCTCGAAACCGGCCAGGAACGGATGTCCCATCGCCTCGCCCTCACCCTCCCGGGACTGTCGGCTGCGGGGCCCGGTGGCTGCCGAGCCGCCGCCGAATTGCGGCGATCCGGGGATGGCGTTCGTGCAGTTCAGCGGAGTGGCGGTCGAGTTCCTCGCCAAGGCGTTCGGCGCGTTTGTCGATGTCCAGCTCATCCAGAATGCGGTCGACCTCGGCGAGCAGCGCACCGTGCAGTTGCCACTGTCGGGGGTGCTCCTGAACGTCCTCCAGCAGGAGGTCGGCCACCACGTCCCGAGTGGCGCGGCTGGCGGCCAGTGCGGCGGCAAGTCGCGACTCCGCCTCCTCGGCATTGGCGGACACCGGAGTGGTGATCAGCGTGGAGAAGCTCTCGATGGCGTCGGCCATCTGCGCGAAGAGTTCCCGGAGCGAGGCGGCCACGTCCTGCGGGAACATGGTTTCCCCGGTCCGGGCTTTGGCCAGGTCCGTCAGCGTGCGGGCCAGCACACGGAGTACAACGGCACAGATCTCCAGTGTGTCGAGTCCGGTACGCAGGACGATGCGGTACAGAAGACCTTGCCGGATCCGGGGGTTGAGCAGGAGGCTCTCCTCGGCCTGCCGGAGCGAGGCGTCGACGGCCACGATGTCGTGGTCCAGTCTGCGGGCGTCGTGCAGTCTCGCAGCTGCCTGCGCGACCGAGATGTGGCCGCCGACCTCCTCGCCCATGGCCCGGAACATCTGTCCCATCTCCCGCGCCAGTTCGTCGATGGACACGCCTGCGTTCTGCACCCATACGGGCGGCGCGAGCAGGTTGAACAACAGGCCGACGCCCGCACCGATCAGGGTCTCCAGAACGCGGTCCCAGGCGGTGGCGGCGACCTGGGAGACGCCGAGGACCAACATCGCGCTGATGGCGACTTCCGGCACGAACTCGTCCACCCGCACCACCCGTCCGATGATCAGCGAGCTGAAGATCGTCAGACCCAGGCTCCACCAGTTCAGACCCACCAGGGCGCTGAAGCCGATGGCGATGAGCACCCCGACGACGACGGAGTTGACGCGCCGGATGCCCGTGGTGAGCGTCGCGTACAGGGTGACCTGAACGACGAGGAGCGCGGTCAGTGGAGCCGTCAGCGGTACCGGCTGAGGAAGGGTCCACTCCGCGACGACATAGGAGATGACCGCGGCCGCCGTGGAGCGCAGGGTCTGCGCCGCGACAGGCTCGGTGGTCTGCCGTACGAGCTTGATGACGGGTGCGGAGAGTTCAGGCATTTCACTCTCCTTCCCTCGTACGTCTGCTTGCAGCACCACGAATCCACCGGACGGGTTGCGCGTGGGCCCCGTCGTCGGGTCCGTACCGCCGCCTGGGGCCGGTGGGCGGGCAGCAGGGCGGGACGATGGCGGAGTGCCGGAAGTCGGCGCAATGCGGTCCTGCGGGTGTGGGGCGCCGATCCCTACGCTCGTGCCATGCGTGTACTTGTCGCCTCGACCAGCGGATCGGGCCACTTCAGCCCGCTTGTCCCGTTCATCGACGCCTGCGCGGCGCGTGGGGACGATATCCTCGTCGTCGCACCGCCGAAGCTCGAACCGTTACTGGCCGCCCGGAAACTTCCCTACCGCATCGGCGGGGAGCCGCCGGACGCCGAGCTCGTGCCGCTGATGATGCGGGTGTTGGGGCTGCCCGCGGACGAGGGCGTGTCCCTGATGACCAGGGAGGTGTTCGGCAGACTGTGCATCACCGCCATGCTGCCGACGCTGGAGGAGCTCTGCCGGGAGTGGCGGCCGGATCTCGTCCTGCACGAGATGTACGAGCTCGCATCGGTGGTGGCGGCCGAGCGGCACGGTGTCCCACATGCCCAGGTCGCTGTATCTGCCGCGCAGTTCGCCGAGTCCACCGACGAACTGCTCCGCCCTGTACTCGATTCGTACGGTGCGGGCATCGCGGAACGGCTCCGGGTCTCCCCCTATCTGACCCGGCTCCCCGCTTCCCTGGACCCCTCACCGTACGCGGTGACCCGGCGCTACCATCAGCCACCCGCCCCGAACGCTCTGCCGGACCGGTGGCACGGCCGCGAAGAACCGCTCGTCTACGTCACGCTCGGCACCGAGGTGGGCGGCATGCCGAACGCCTCCGCCCTGTACCGGGCGGTACTGGCGTCCGTCAGCGGGCTGCCGGCGCGCGTCCTGCTGACCACGGGTCCCCTCACCGATGTGTCGGACTTCGGGGCGATCCCCCGCAACGTCCGCGTGGAGAAGTGGGTCCCGCAGGCCGACGTACTGGGCGGCGCCTCCCTCGTGCTCTGCCACGGCGGTTCGGGCACGGTCTACGGCGCCCTCGCCTCCGGTGTCCCGCTGGTCTGCGTGCCTCTCTTCGCCGACCAGCCGACGAACGCAAGGCTGGTCACCGGGGCGGGCGCAGGTCTGACCGTCACGGCGGACGGGCCGGGTCAGGAGACGGCCGGGTTCGGTCCGGACGGTATCGCCCGCATACGGTCGGCCGTCGAACTGGTGCTCAAGAAGCCGTCGTACCGGGCGGGTGCCGAGCGCCTGGCGGCCGAGATGTGTGCCACGCCGACAGCCGGCGAACTGCTCGACAGTCTCGGCGCCGGTCCGGCGCCCGGTCCTCGCTGAGACCGGGGAAGGGGACGAGCGGCGGTCAGTGGGAGAACCTGTGCCAGCACGACCTGGGCGCGGTCCGGCTTTGCCGGCTGTACTGGGCGGCGGAGGAGGCCCAGTCGTCGGCGGGCACCTGAAAAGGACAGTCCTGGCAACGGCCCGGTACGAGGCCTCGCCACCGTCGCACCTGACGCGTGGCCACCCGATGCCCGCGGTACGGCACCGGGTGGCCACGCGTCGACAAGGGCACGCCCCGGGCAGCAGGCCGGGACGCCGACGAGCGAGGCGCCGCCGGTGCGGGGCAGCGAGCCCGGGGCATGGCGGTCGTACGCCGTTACCTTGCGCCGGACTTGCCGGGTTCTCGCCGACGTCCCCGATCCTGTTCCTCACCACGGCAGTCCGGATCGCATAAGCTCGAACAATGGCGAAGTACTTCGACGTGCACCCCGAAAATCCTCAGCGGCGCACCATCAGCACGGTGGCTGAGACCATCCGCTCCGGTGCGCTCGTCGCGTACCCGACGGACTCCTGCTACGCACTGGGATGCCAGCTGGGCAACCGTGACGGCATCGGCCGGATCCGTTCGATCCGGAACCTCGACGATCGTCACCACTTCACCCTGGTGTGCCAGGACTTCGCGCAGCTCGGTCAGTTCGTACACGTCGACAACGACGTGTTCCGCGCGATCAAGGCAGCCACGCCCGGGAGCTACACCTTCATCCTCCCGGCGACGAAGGAGGTGCCGCGTCAGCTGCTGCACCCGAAGAAAAAGACGGTCGGAGTGCGCATTCCCGACCACGTGGTTACCCAGGCCCTGGTCTCCGAGCTCGGTGAGCCGCTGCTCTCCAGCACCCTGCTCCTGCCCGACGAGGACGAGCCGATGACACAGGGCTGGGAGATCAAGGAGCGGCTCGACCACGAGGTGGACGCGGTGGTCGACTCGGGTGACTGCGGCACCGAACCGACGACGGTCATCGACTTCTCCGAAGGCGAAGCCACGATCGTGCGCCGAGGAGCTGGCGACACCACACGGTTCGAATAGCCATACACCGACGGCGTCACCACGTGCGAGGCATGGGACTGCGTGCCCCTGCCTCGGATGCCACGTGGTCGACCTCCACACGCTCAGCTGTCTCCGCCCTCAGGGTCCGGGCCCAGCAGCATGTTCTGGCCGGGTTCGGCCGTATCACCGGCACGTGCGGTCAGTAGGCCGAGTTGACGTGGTCGATGGAGCCGTAGCGGTGGGCGGCGTAGTTGG
>NZ_JBFBCG010000133.1:0-10720 GCF_040683105.1 Streptomyces sp. NPDC051020
GGGTACGCGTTCGTGGGCCTGGAGGGCGGGGGCCATGGCGATGGCGCGGTCCAGGGCGACCCAGCACATCAGTTTCGAGTGCAGGAAGTGTCTGCCCGGTCCGCGCCTCTCCCAGATGCCCTGGTCGGGCTCGGCCCAGCGACGGGCGGCTGTGTCGGCCGCCTGAACCAGGAAGGCGCGGGTGGGCGGGTCCAGGCGCTCCCCGGGTGGGAGGCACTCGTGGGCGGCGTCGAGGAGTTCGCCGTAGACGTCGAGTTGGCGTTGGCGCCAGGCGTCGTTGCCGATCCGAACGGGGCCACTGTTGCGCCAGCCGGTCAGGTGGGGCAGGAGCCGCTCGCTCAGATCACGTTCTCCGCCGATGCCGTACATGATCTGCAGGTCGACGCCGCGGCCAAGTTGGGTTGCCGCGGCCCGGGCGAGGAAGCCGAAGAACCGGTTCTTCTCCTTCTCGCAGGCGGCCGTGGCGAGCGCTTGCAGGGTGAAGCTCGCGTCGCGGACCCAGGTGTAGCGGTAGTCCCAGTTGCGCATCCCGCCCGTTTTCTCGGGCAAGGAGGTGGTGGCCGCGGCGACGATGGCCCCGGTGGGAGCGAAGGTCAGGGCTCGCAGCACGCGTCCGCTGTGGCCCACCTCGTCCTGCCAGGGGCCGACGTAGCCGCGGTGGAGCTTCGACCAGGAGCGCCAGCCTTCGATGGTGTCGGACATGCGGTGCCGGATCCGCCCTGCCCGCCAGCCCACCGACTCCCTTTCCCACGCCGGCCCGACGTGCAGGGCGAACCCGACGCGGTGCCCCGCCGAGAGCGGGATTCGGCCGTGCGCTGTGGAGCCGCTCACCCGCAGGTCGACGGGGCTCGACAGCAGCAGAACATGGGCGCCCCCGTACGCCGCGAGCCCGCCTCGCACGGCTGAGAGGAGTGGGTGGACGAGTCCGAACTCCGGGCGCGGCGCGTAGTCGATCTCGATGTCCACCTGCCCTTCGGTGCAGGTGATCTGCCGCAGCAGCGTTCCGGGGGACGCGGTGCCGAGCGCGTGTCCGCGTTCGCGCCGTCCCAGGGCGAGGGCATCCCGCAGGACCGCCGTACCCGTGGTCGTACGGAAGACCGTCTCCAGAACGAGGGTGTCCTTGATGTAACGGCGGCTGATGTCGACCGGACCGGTGATAGGGCGGATGGACCAGTGGCCGGCGTCCTCGTCGAGGAGCCGGGCGAAGATCGCCGGGCTGTCGAACCGGGGCAGGCACAGCCAGTCCACCGAGCCGTCGGAGGTCACCAGCGCGGCCGAGCGGCAGTCGGACAGCAGGGCGTGGTCACCGATTGGTCGCGTACTCATGCGTTGCAGCCCGTCCACCTTGGGCCGGACGCGGCCCGGCCGGGACGGCGTGAGCAGTCGCCTGCGCCGCAGGCCTCTCCAGGTGCCTGACGGGTGTCATGGATCCCAGCCTCCCTGAACAGCGGATTCACCTCCAGCCAATCAGCACGATCGGCGGATCGCACGTGCCGGTTGCCGGCAGTTGCCCCGACCGGGTGGCACGGCCTGGTGCCGCGCCCCGCGCTCGGCGTCCGGTCGGCGTACGTCGTGTCTCCCCGCTGCCGCGTGGCGAGGCGGCCCTGCGTCATCAGCGAGGTCCCGAGGCCGAGTCCTGGCGGCCGAGGGCGAGGAAGCGTCGGTGGCGGCATCCCCGGGCTTCCAGGAGGTGCTGAGTCCCCTCGGCATCGAGGACGGCGTGGCCCAGTGCCTTTTCGCCGCCGACGGCCGGTACGTCGGCATGCTGAACGTCAGCACCCGTCGGCCGCGGTGCGCGCCCGATCCGGCGCGCGCCGTGGTCACCCTGCTCACCGAGGCCCTCGCCGCGGCCGTCGACCCCTGCGCAGGCCTGCCGCCCGAGGAGATCGCCGCGGCCGACCCCGCTGCCGACGCGCGGCACTCGGACGCGCGGCGGCCTGGCGGACTCTCGCCACGGGAGCTCCAGGTGCTGGCCGAACTGACGGCCGGCCGCACCAACCGGGAGATCGCCGAGCGGCTGTACATCACGCCGCGCACCGTGGGGACCCACGTTGAGCACATCCTCGCCAAGCTCGACCTCCCCAACCGCGCGGCCGCCGCCGCCCGAGCCGCCGCCTGGGGAATCGGACCCTCCCGCTGACGCGAGCCCGGCAGCGCAAAACGCTTGGACCGCGGGCGTGTCCCCTGCGGGACACTCCGTTCCTCACCTGCTGGGGCGACAACAGACGGTTGAGGCATGGCCAGCTGTACGCGACGTGGTCGGTGAGGAGGCGCGGATCTCCTTGAGCTGCGCGGACTGGTCGCCGTACCTGACGCTCGTCTTCGAGGCGTGCCGGTAGGCGTCGCGGCGCTCCTGCAAGGCCCCGTTGTCAAGCGAGCAGTGATCAGCGAGCATCGCCCGCAGAGCGGCTTCCTGACCGGCCGTGGGCCGCAGGAGGAACGTGTAGGCACGGATCAAGCCCGCGCCTCCTTGTCCTTGTCCCCGGGGCGTTCCCACGGGGTGTGGACCTCCCAGCAGCCCTCGCTTGGCGGCGACGCCCGAATCACGCCCGCGCATGGGACCGAGTTCCGGAGCATCGTAGGTGCGGTTGTTGATCCGAATGCCGTAGGAGTTAATGGCTCGCCAGGCACCCTAAGCTCTACGCTGCACTCAGCGCCCCGTCGGCCAGCCGCAGCAGCGCCCGCAGCCCCGCACCAGAAAGCAGACCTTGCCCGTGTTCCAGGAGACCCCGATCTACAGGCGCCTTGTCGCAGAGCAGGGCGATGTCCCCGCCCGGGTACGCGGCGAGGCCGAACAGCTTCATCGCGACCTGGCGAAAGTCATGCCGCCCGGGCACCGGCCCGTCACCACCCAGCCGGTGCAGCGCGGCATGACTCCTTGGCAGGGCGTCTGAGTCATCGGATCCGCGCCGCGGCGCTGCCATGGTGGTGAGCACAGCACAGCTGTACGTCTTCACCGTAAGCCATGCGGAATCCTGGTACATCATCCTGATATCGGTCACGACCCGGTGGCCGCACGGCCCACGTCGGACCGCGCACCCGACCCTTGGCGTCGCAGCCGGGGCCGCTGCACCGGCACCGGCCTGTTCCTCGCCCGCTGCTGTCCCCGGCCAGCTTCGGCAGGGACGTCAGGAGGCCTCAGCACACCCGCGCTGAGCGCGCCGCAGCCGACACCGCCGTCGACGTCATTGACCACGGCAGGATCTGGGTTGCAGTCCCCAGCCCAGGCCGGGGCAGGAACCCCTGGCCACGTCTGCAAGTAGCGCACCCCCGTACGCAGCCGGGGAAGGGCGGTTTTGCAGAACGTGCGAACAGACCGCAAAACCGCCCGGCCAACCCGTCCTGTCAGGAGCAGGCCTTCGCCCCCAACACTACGGGCGCCGGCGCGGGCCTGCGCGGTGACGACGCCAGACGCCCTCTTCGGCGCGCTTTTGCTGGGTCAGGGGTGCGGGAATCCGCGATCGGGATCGCGGGCCAGGTCGGGATCGAAGGCGGTGAACCAGTCGAGCGGGGCGAGGTTGACGGCGCTGCCACTGTCCTCGACGCCGTCGAGGGCGTCGTCGAACAGCATCAGCACATCGTGGTCCTGGAAGAGAATGCCGGAGCAGGCGTCCCAGTCGTCATCGCGGCGGTCCTCGGGAAGGCCGGCCACGGCTTTGCGCGCGAGCTGCGGTCGGTTGCGCTCCAGGGCCCGGGCGCGGGCGCTGCCCACGTGCAGCGCCATCACTTCCCCAGTACTGCGCGGCTCGACGTCGGCGGCGCGAGTGAGGTCGTCAGTGAGGTCGTCGCGCGTCCGGGCCATCTGACGGCGCCAGTGGCCATTTTGGTGCAGTGTCACCGGGGGCAGACGGTCATCCGCTCGCGCAGGTTGTCGCTCTGCCAGTACAGGCCACGAGTGGCACGGAGGCTTTCCACTGCCTCCGAGCCGGCGAGCACGCGGACCCGCCAGGTCTGTACGCCCTGCTCGGAAGGGTCCAGGAGATGTCCAAAGAGAGTTCGCCGGGATCCGTCTTCCGGACACCAGGTGGCTGGCCGTGGTCAGGCGATGGTCCAGCTACGTAGCTGGCGGGCGATCCTGGCGACACCGAGTGCACCGGAAGCGGCCTCCCCTACGAGGGCGACCGCCGCCTTGGGCGGGTAGTCGAGCTGACGTCCGTTCAGAGCGAGGAAGGCCTCGGCGGCGTGCCAGGCGAACGCCTCATTGGAGTGCTCAAGGCAAGGAAGTCTCACCAGGGTCTGCAGGAGCGCCGCCGCCTTGAGGTGCAAAGACCCGTAGACATCGTGCTCCATAGCCTGGGCGTTCACCCGGGCGACAGCGGCGTACAGGGGCCCGAGGTCGTCGACCTGGGGATCACCGTCGAGCAGCTCAGCGGCGTGCAGCAGGAATGTCACGTCGAGCGGATGGAACGGTTCCGGCTGACTCACGCGGCGTGGCCCCGCTCCTGGTGCTCCAGCTCATGCCGCGCCTGCTGCTCGGCAGCGCGCTGGTCAGCGGTGGCGTCGACGCCGCTCGGTTCGTCCGCGAAGGCGGCGCCGCTGCGGGCCATCGATGCCTGGAAGTGGTCCAGGAAGTGCTGCTCGACGGCGGTGGCGCGCTTGTAGGCGGCAGAGAGGATGTACTCCTGCATGCTCACCCCCTCCTTCCTTGCGGCAGCCGCGATCGCAGCCCGTTGCTCGGGGTCGGGAAAACGCAGATTCATACCTTTGGGTTCCGGCATGGCGCCAACGGTACCAGTGGTACCACGTGCAGGTCATGCCTCAGCAGATATCCCGCACGCGCACTTGACTCGACAGCTGGCTTGCGCCCGAGGACGCGGAGCTCAGGCGGAGGGCAGCGGTCAGCCGCCTCTGGTGCAGATCCCGGTCTCCCAGGCCCAGGCGGCGATTTCGACGCGGTTGCGGGCAGTGAGTTTGCGCTGGATGTTGCCGAGGTGCGTCTTGACCGTGGACAGGGTCACGTAGAGCTCGGCGGCTACTTCTTCGTTGGTGAATCCATGAGCCACGAGGCGTACGACGTCGACTTCGCGCTGGGTCAGAGGTTCGGGGAGCCGGGACATCCTGCGCCGCTCTTCATGCACTATGCGTTTGACCAGTTCCTGACGCGGGAGTTCCCGTCAGTGGACTTCGAACGCTATGCGGATGACGCGGTGGTGCACTGTGTGACCGAGCGCCAGGCCCGGCAGGTGTGGGCGGCGCTCGAAGCGAGGATGGAGGAAGTCGGGCTGCGGCTGCACCCCGATAAGACCAAGCTCGTCTACTGCAAGGACACCAGACGGCGGGGCTCTGCCGAGCACACGTCGTTCAAGTTCCTGGGGTACACGTTCGCCCCTCGGAAGGCCCGGTATCCGGACGGCAAAGCATTCACGTCGTTCCTGCCCGCAGTCAGCCCGGAGGCACTCAAAGCCATGGGCCAGCAGGTCCGCGAATGGCGAGTTCACAGGCGCACCAGACTCGAACTCATCTCGCCGACTGGATCAATCCAATCGTGTCGGGCTGGATGACGTACTACGGCCGGTTCTACCGGTCGCAGCTGTATCCCTTCCTGCGACGCATCAACACCTACCTGATGCGATGGGCGCGGAAGAAGTACAAACGACTGCGGAGCTACAAACGTTTCCGTGCATGGTGGACTGGACTTGTGCAACGAGTGTCGGGGCTATTCAAGCACTGGGAATGGGACCGCGAGTTCGCCTGGACTCGATGAGAAGAGCGGAGTGACGGGAGACTTTCACGCTCCGTTCCGTGGGAGCCCGGGGGTGCGATTCCTCCGGGCCACCCGACCGCGGGCGACGTTAAACGCCAAGCTAAGGCTCGTCCGCCTGGCGCTGGGCGTGTTCCCGGGCGAGGCGGTTGGTGCAGGCCCACTCGGAAGCGCCATTGTGCAACCAATGGTTGCACATGCCTGAACTCTCGGCTACGTTGATGTGCAACCAAACGTTGCAGAAGGTGGCAGGTATGGAATTCGGAACGATCGAGCGGGAGATTCACATCGACGCCTCACCCGAGGTCGTCTTCGACGTGGTGAGCAGTCCCGAGCACCTACGCGAGTGGTGGCCGGACGAGGCGGAGTTCCCGGCCGTGCCCGGGGGAGCAGGGCGGATCGGCTTCGGGGACTTCTCGCGGGGCGGCTCCTGGGTGCAGTTCACGGTCGTCGACGCCGTGCCGCCGCGGCGCTTCTCCTTCCGATGGACCCACGGCGAGGGGGAGTCGGCAGCCCCGGACAACTCGAACCTGGTCGTCTTCGAACTCAGGCCCGCCGGGACCGGGACGCTCCTACGGATGACCGAGAGCGGCTTCCGTGAGCGCGGCTGGGACGAGGCGAAGGCCGCCGCCAAGTACGCCGAGCACGTCACCGGCTGGGACTTCTACCTGCCGCGGCTCCCGGCGTACGCCGCGAAGGTCGGAGTGGGTGCATAAGCGTGATAGTGGACGACGACCTCTGGTCGGCGGTCGGTGACCCGACCCGGCGCCGGATGCTTGACCTGCTGCTGAGCGAAGGCAGCGGGACGGCGACCAGCCTGAGCGAGCGCCTGCCGGTGACCCGTCAGGCGGTGGCGAAGCACCTCGTCGTCCTCGACCGGGTCGGCTTGGTGCACGCCACCACCGCCGGCCGCGAGAAGCAGTTCCGTGTCGATCAGGCCCAGCTCGCCCGCGCCGTCGCCCAACTCGCCGACGTCGGAAGTGCCTGGAGCTCCCGTCTCCAGCGCATCAAGCGCATCGCCGAGACGATCCAGCGCGGCCAGGACACGACCAACGAGACCGAGAAGAAGCAGTAGAGAGGAACACGGAGATGGCAGACATCCTTCACCGCATCGGCGTCGAGCAGTCCTCGCCGGAGCAGGTGTACGACGCGCTCACCACCCTCGACGGCTTGTCCGGCTGGTGGACAGAGAAGGTGTCGGGGGAGACCGGCCTCGGCGGCGTGATCGAGTTCCGGTTCGGGCCGGGCGGTTTCGACATGAAGGTCTCCGAGCTCGATCGGGGCCGGCTCGTCCGCTGGGACGTCGTGGACGGACCACAGGAGTGGATCGGCACCAGCGTGCAGTGGAACCTCCGTCAGGACGGCGACTACACGATCGTGCTGTTCACGCACGAGGGCTGGCGTGAGCCGGTCGAGTTCATGCACCACTGCAGCACCAAGTGGGGCACCTTCCTGATGAGCCTCAAGCAGCTCCTTGAGACCGGAGAAGGTGCCCCCGAGCCGCGCGACGTGAAGATCAGTGACTGGCACTGACCCGGAGGCGCTCGCCGAGCCGGCCGTTCGCCGATGGTCGTGAATCGCGGCCGGTTCGCCGAGTACGGCGCCCCCCGCTGCCTCCTCGTCGACCGGATCCAGGGCAGCGTCACCCTGTTCTCCGAACCCGGCCGGCTCGGCTGCACCACGTCGACGGCCCGCAGCCCTTCGACGTGGTGCCGCGCCTGCCGGAGCCGTTCGGCGTGGACGCGTTCTTCTGCGGCAGTCTGGCCTCAGCAGGACGCCGCGGCCTCGGTGCTCCAGGCCCGCCCGATCTCGGCAGCCGGAAATGGCGTCTGCTTGCTCTCGGTGAGCAGACGGCGAGCGAATTCGCCCATGACCGCGGCGGCTCGGGCATGCCGGTCCACGATCGTGGTGATCTCGCGCGGGAGGCCATCGGGGCGGTGGCCGGCGATCCACTTGCGCAGGAACGCCTCGTGTTCCATACCGCCGCGCAGCCCATCGGGCAGGTGGCGGCGGAGCAGGTGGCTCATGGCGTGGCAGCGGTCATATGCGAGATGATCGGAGAGGAACTCCGCCTCGGCCGCTGACAGTTCGAAGCCGGAGCTCAGGGCGAGTCCGAAATCCGCGAAGTACAGCAGTCGGCCGTCGGTCAGGACATTGTCGAAGTGCGCGTCGAAGTGGACGAGTCCGTGCGAGCTCATGAAGGCAGTCCCTCGCGCCAGGGCCTCCTCCACCCACAGATACGGCGAGGCCTCTCCGCCCTCCGGCGCGGCGGTCCAGCCTGGATAGGTATGGCGTGCTGTCTTCAGGTCACGCTCGTCGAAGTCGCCGGTGAAGATGAGCACGCCATGGAGGAGTTCCACCTTCTGCGTGGCGATGGGCCAGCGGGTGAGTAGGGCTTCCGCGGTCATGGGGGGCTGCCGGCGCCGGCAGGTGAACAGGTTCTGAGAACCGATTGAAGATCAGCAGGCGTCCGGCAGACCGGTTTCAATCTTGCTCCGGAAAAGGGCCGTTTGTGAGAATTCGAGTTGCGATTCTCACCCGGCTGCCTGTTACGTTGGTCTGCTTTGCTCCGATCGGAAGGAAAGCAATGGATGTCCCCTCCTTGCACAGCGAGTTCCTCAGCGACGCGCTTCCCCGGATCCGGCAGGATGCGCGCGTGGCCGGCGTGGCGATCACCGGGTCAATCGCAGGGGGCCACCCCGATGCCTATTCAGACGTAGACCTGATCCTGGTCATCGATGACGAGGCGTACGACGCGGTCATGCAGGAACGGCTCGCGCTGATCGGCTCCTGGGCCTCCCTGGTGGCCGGATTCACCGGGGAGCATGTCGGTGAGCCGCGCCTGATCATCACGCTCGTCGGGCCGCCCCTCCTGCATGTCGACTTCAAGTTCGTGCGGGCTTCCGACTTCGCCGAGCGCATCGATAATCCAGAGGTCCTATGGGACCGGGTCGGAATCCTGGTCGGTGCCCTCGCCCAGCAGCCGCCGACCACTCCGTCGCTCGACCTCCAGTGGTTCGAGGACCGGTTCTGGATCTGGGTGCACTACGGCGCGACGAAGCTCGGCCGCGGTGAACTGTTCGAGACCATTGGCTTCCTCAACTACCTGCGCGAGACCGTGCTCGGCCCCTTGGCCGCTCGCCGGGTCGGCGCAATCCCCCGCGGTGTACGCCACCTCGAAACCATCGCGCCCGAACAGGCGCGCGACCTTCAGGCAACCCTGTGCGGCTACGACCGCCACGAGGCCGGACAGGCCCTCCTCGCCGCCATCGATCTCTACCGCCGGTGGTCCGATGACGGTGGAGCAGTCGTCGAACGCCGCCACCACGCCGAGAAGCTCACCCTGCAATACCTCCACGACGTCATCGACCAAGGACACTGACTGAAGCGGGTCGGCACACGACGTCGGCTCATGACGCTCAGCCCTCCCCGCCGCCGTCGTCCTCGTCAGCCCCGGCGCGTCCGGGTCCCGCAGGGGCCGCGGCGCACCGGCGGCGGGCGTGGAGGTGGTGAAGCTGTACCGGCCGAGCACGTTGAGGTTGCGGTGCTTGAGCGGGGAGAGCCGGGCGACGTCCTCGTCCCGGTCCGGCTCATCGGTGACGGGGAAGCCGTCGGCGGCCAACTGCTTGACGGCGACGTCGATGCAGAGGCTGTTGAACAACACCACGGCGTTGAGCGCCAGGCCGAGCGCGCCGAGCTGGTCTTCCATGCCCTCGCGGTAGTGCTGGCGCACTTCGCACTTCGCACGCCGCCACCGCGCAGGCGCCTCTCCCCCAGGGCCGACCCGGCATCAGCCTGGATCGAGCTGTCGTGCACCCAGTGCACAGCCCAGCCTGGGGAGCGCTGCACCATCCGCTACAGCGACGGTTCGACCGCGGAGGCGAAAATCCCCCATCGCGAGCGGGCCCTGGCAGCGAAGAAGGCGGCAGGGCCCAGGTGACGCTCGCTGAACGTCGCATCAGGGGAACATGACGAAGCCCTTCCCCGGTGTGGAGGGAAGGGCTTCGTGAGTGAGCGCTGGGCAGGCCTTGCACCTGCATTTCCCCGCGGGAAGCGGGGCGTCTTTCCTTGGACCACCAACGCAGCGTCACTCACCGCCTGTTGCGGCAACGTTCAAGATCAACTATAGCATAATCAGGCCGTCGGCCGGGCTCGGCCGACGCGCGACGGTTTGCCGGGATTCCGGCTCCGTCGCGACTTCTTTACTCCCGCACCCGGCTCCGCTGTGTACCACGGCTCGGCCATCACGTGACGCTCGATCAAGGTCGCCTGTCGTAGGTGGTTCCTGCGGCGTAGCGTGACGGGTGCACGCCGGGATACACCGTGCGTAGCGGTGAGCGCCGAAAAGGGGGAGTTGTGCAAGCAGGAGGCGTGCTGGATGGGCGCTACCGGCTGATCGAGCCCATCGGCGCGGGCGGGTTCGGCCAGGGAGGGAAGGCGTACGGCCCCAATGTCGACCGCCGGGTCGCGGTCAAGGCGGCACCGTAGCGGCTCGGGCCTAAGCCGACCGTGGAAGCGGTAGTTCAGTAGGCAACCGCCGGCAGGTCAACGGCCCGAACCTCGGTGAGTCGGCGTAACCCCACTCCGAGCCAGGTCAGGTGCCGGGGCACGGTCCGCCGAGGCCGTAAGTAGGCGGTGGGGCCTGGGCGGAGTCGCGGCTGGGCGTGCGTTCATCGGTCCCGCATGTGGTCAGCGCGGTCCTCGGATGCTGTCGATGATGCGGGTCCAATTGTCGCTGCCGTGTCCGTTCTCGATCGCGCGCCGGTAGTGGGCCTGCACGGCCAGGGGGAGCGCGAGGTCGAGGCCGAGTGACGAGCTGGTCTCGACGATGTGGTCGGACGTCGCGCCCATCATGGTGACCGTACTGAGGTCGCCGGGATGTTCTCCAGCATCAAGCGCGGCGCCGGGGTTCTCTTCACCAGCCCTCAGAGGTCGTTAAGTCCCTCTTCCCCTGCTTCGCGATCACTCGTTCGTGTGGCCGTGATCCGTACTGGCGTGCTGGATGGGGCTCGGGTGATC
>NZ_JBFBCG010000134.1:0-10648 GCF_040683105.1 Streptomyces sp. NPDC051020
GGGTCACATTATCAACCCCGTTCCGGATCCCCGGGGGGCCCCCCCGCCCGTGCCGGGCCCGCCGGACGCGCGTCCGGCGGGCCGGCAACCCTCCACCACCGGCAGGGGAACGAGATCATTCCTTGGCGTCCAATCCTGGAGCATCACCAGTACGGGACCCCGAGAACCGGCAGTTTCGTCAGCGACTCCCCACCCAACCCCGGCCGCGAGTTCCCCAGGGGACCTCTTGAACCGGCGGCACGAGCAGCCGGGGAAGCGGCGAACGTTAAGCCGTAGGTACTTCAGCGCTCGGCATGTACGCGACTGGGGACGTTCTCTCACCCTTCCTCAAGGAGAGGGTCGTCCTGCCGCTGGATATCCGCAGACCGCTGCTTGTCCTTTGGGGTCCTCCGCCTGAGCCACGTCGCTGCAGTCAGCAGGAACGTGGTGCCCGTGGCGATGAGGATAACGGTGTCGGGAGTGGTGACGGTGAGGAGGAGGCCAGTGGCGGCAGCGCTGAGGCCGTAGCCGATGCCGCTGCCGGCGTACAGGACGGAGTAGCCGACGGGGTGAAGGTCAGCGGGCAGTTGTTCGCGGAGGGTGAGGTTACGGGTGATCAGTACGGCTGCCTGCAAAAGACCGGTGAGAGCGAGGAGAGCGGCGATCACGGTCCAGGTGGAGGCGAGTGCGGTGGCGGCGACGCCAATAATCATGATGACGAGCAGAAGGGTGCTCTGCCGTTGCACACTGCCGGGCCAGGTGCGCGCGCCATAGACGAGGCCGCCCAGGATACTCGCGAGGGCGAAGCCGGTGAGGATCGGACCGCTGTAGGAAACGGGCAGCTCCCGGTGCTGGAGCAGGGCGGGCAGTGTGAGTTCGATGCTGGCCAGCAGGTACATGGCCGCGATGCTGGTCAGGTAGACGGGCCAGGCCGTCAGGGCTTGCTTGAGCGGGGCGCGCTGTCCGTCGTCCGTGGCGCCGGTCTTGTCGGGCAGCAGCCACAGCGCGGCGGTGGCGGCGCACGTGGCGAGCGCGGCGAGGAGGAACGGGGTCTGCGGGCCGGACTCGAGCGCGAGTAAGGACACCAGGGCCGGTGAGGCGGCCCAGGCAGCCATGTTGAGCGTGGATTCCAGGCTGAGGGCGGCGTGGAGGCGCTTCCTGGGTGCGAGGTCCTCAGCCATGGTGCGCAGTGCACCGGGTGCGGCGGCTGCGGCGGCGCCGGCAATTGCGGCGAGGATCACGGCGAGCACGGTGCCGGGGGTGGGAAGGAAAGCGAGCAGGGCGAAGGCGACGGCGGACAGTCCGAGTCCAACGGTGATCTCCCGGCGGTAGGGGCGCGTGCGCAGGCGCATGCTGAGAAGCGGGGCCCCTATCGCTTCCGCGATGGCGTACGAGGCGGCCATCGCGGCGCCGCCGCTGTAACCGGCGTCCGTACCGCGCCCGTAGAAGAGGAAGGCGAGCGGCGCCATCGCCACCGGCAGGCGGCTGGCCGTGACGACCGCGGCCCAGATCGAGACGTGCTTGGTGAACAGGCCGCGGTACGCCACGCGTAGTGATCCTTAACTGTCGTGCCGGGCCAGGAGGCCGGTCAGTTGGTCTTCGAGGTCGCTGGCTTCTTCGTGGTCGTGCGCCAGGACTACGTACTCGATGTTGCCGGTGGCGGCGGTGTCATCGGAGGCGATGACGATGCCATGACCGTGCCGGGAATCCCATGCGAGCCCGTGTTCTCGCATGGCGCGCAGAAGATGGGCGAGCGCGGGTGCCCGGACGTTGAACCTGCTGATCAGGACGTGGCTGTCCGTCCAGTCCGGGCCGACAAGAGTCTCGGCGATGTGATGCAGGTGGGTACTGCCGCCCAGACGCGCGTCTACCTCGTTGAACCATGCGTTGCCGGCCTGGTCGATCACCGCGTCGATGCTGGCCAGACCGTGATAACCCAGGCTCTGCATGAAGCGGGCCATCCGCAGGGCCTCGCTGGTGAAGTGCTCCCACGCCGGTCCGGGCACGCTCCGGGGCGGCAGCGCGAGTCCGGCGAGGACCGGCGGATGCTGGTCGGTACGAAGCTGTCCTCCGTTGAGTACGACAGCTTCGCCGTGTTCGGGGCAGTCCACCTCGACGTACACGGACGTGCAGTCTGGGTGGAACACCTCCAGGACGATCTCTCCCTGCGGGGCATGGGTGGTGGTCAACCCGGCTTCCTTGAGCACCTGTTCGTTATCGGTCGGATCGCCGAGGACGATCGTGTGCTGGGCTCCTGTGCCTTCCAGGTCCGGGTCGGTGGTGATCACTGTGTTGCCGTGGCCGCCGACGGCGCGGTCGCGTTTGAGGATGACGGCCGGGTGTGCGGCCAAGAGCCGATGCAGCGTGCGCAGCAGATCCTCAGTGGTGCGGCACGGTATGCCGTCGGGGACAGCGAACCCGGCCCCCGCGGCCAGGGCACGGAAGACGACCTTACTGTTGAGCAGTTCCGCACCGCCTTCCGCGACGAACCGTGATCCGGTGACGAGGCCGAGTTCACGCGCGAACACCTCGGCGCCCCGGTCGTGGATGTACGGACAGAACTCCCAGTCAGGAGTGACCAGTTCCCTCAGACGGCCGAGGATCTCCTTGGAGTGGAGCAAGTCCTGGGTGAGGAGGTCCGCGTCTGGTGCGATCACGTGGATGAGGGCCGGGGAGATACCCGTGTGCTGGGCGACGTGATGTAGGAAGTCGTCAGGCACCGGTCGTGGCAGGACGAGGGCGTCGCCGTCGCGCATCAGCCACACCAGGCGCTTCATCGCGAACAGGATGCCGTCGAAGTCATTCTGCGTGAGCAGGTCCATGCGGTCGACCATGTGCTCGGTGCAGGCGTTGCCGAGCCAGAGGCGGGGCATCAGAACTCGGCCTTCCCGCCGATAGCGTCCAAGTACCACACCTGCAGGAACCCGTTGTCGTCGACGCTGGCATTTTCGGGAAGCTGCCAGCCGGGGACCCAGGACATCCTCTCCTCGTACCGGTAGGCGGTCTGTATCAGCATCCGGTTGTGCTCGTCCCGGCCGATGATCGACCCTTCGTACAGCGGCACCTTGCCGACATCCGTCATCAGCGTGAAGTGCGGGCGTATACGGCCGGACGTCAGACCCGACGCTCCCAGCCGGCGGTGCAGTTCGAGGCCCTCCTCGACGGACGTGCGATGGTGGTCCATGCCGCGGATCGGGACGCAGTGGAACAGGTAGTGCGCCTCGATTCCCATGTAACGCAGCTCATCGAAGAGCCCGACGAGGGTGTCGAGGCTATCGTTGAGCCCGCGTAGCAGGACCGTCTGGTCGTAGATGCGTGCCCCGGCCTCCTGCAGCGCCGTATACGCCTCCCTGACCTCGGGAAATAGCTCGCCTTTGTGGTTGATGTGGGTGGCGATCTCGACCCGGAACGTCGAACGGCGTCGCAGTGCGTGCTGCATACGGGCATCGACCCGACGCGGGTCTTGGAGGGGCACCCGGGTAGCGATGCGCACGATCTCGACCTGGGGTGCGTGTTCTTCCAGTGCGTCCAGCAGCCATTCGATCCGGTCGACCAGGATCAGCGGGTCACCACCGGTTACGAGCACTTCACGAACATCCTGGTTCTCCGGAGCCGTCCCGCAGTAGCGGGCAATGAGTTCCAGATCCTCACGGGAGAGCGTGGCGGTGTCGTACTGCCCGCGGATGCACCAGCGGCAGTGGGCGGCACAGATTGTTGTGGGCTCGACCAGCAGGGTCCGCCGGTACAACTTCTCGACGCCACGCACTTCACGCCCCTCGAAGAGGGTGCTCATCTCCGACTGGTAGTGACGGGCGACCTCGAAGGTCTGCTCGACAGCCTCAGCAGGGTCAACGGCGTACTGGATGTCGAGGAACGGGAGCGACCCACCGGCTTCCTCGATCTTCTTGCGTAAGTACGGGGAGATCTTCTCGGCGAAGACGCCGTTCTTGGCTCCGGCCATGGCTGTAGGGCCTTTCAGGATCGCTGAACGGGAAATGGCGCTTGCCCGTTGGCCAAGGGCATGGTGCGCAGGCTCACTGAGCCGGATTGAGTGGCCGGTTCGGCAGTCTGACGCTGCGGCAATCACCCTGCATTGTCAGGTTGATGACAGGAAGTTACCGGCGGCCCATCAGAACACATGTCAGGTGCATTGAATATGGCGCACCTCACGTTTCGTAACGTTGAGGAGTTGAGTGCAAGCAATAAGTGGCCGAGTGGGGGCATTCAGACTGCCCAGACCCGAACCTGAGGCGGCCCAGCCATGACAGTTCGGCGACGGCGCCGGCGCCGTGGTCTTCGACACCGTGCCCGCACCGTACGGGTTCCTGCACTTCACCATCGGCTCGGACGGCACCAAAACGGACCACGTCCGCATCATCCTGGACAGCGGCCGCTCCCAGGACCCCTACACCCTGGTCATGGACGGCCGCGCCACCCGGGCCTTCATCGAGGACCACCTGCCACGCGCCCTGGCCCAGGCCCTGCACGCGACCACGATGACCTTCGACGACATCGACCTCATCATCCCCCACCGTCCACCTCGTGAGCCAGGTCCTCACCGACGCGGACGCCGACCCGAAACAACTTTTCATGACCGGCAGGACCTACGGAAACACCGGCGCCGCCTCCATCCCCATCACCCTGGACGCCGCCCGCACCGCCAGCCGCCTCCACGACGGCGCCCACATCGTCCTCGCCTCGATCGGCGCGGGCATGACCTGGGGCACCGCTGTCCTGCGCTGGCAGACCATCCCCCAACAGCCCGGATGTGCGACATCCCTTGAGTTCCCCTGAGCTCTGCCGAGTCCGGGCCTGCGCCCCTACCAGCACCGTGCCGCCGCCGGGCTCGCCCTCCTCAGCTGCCGTCTGAGCTGAATTGACCGGAAGAGGGCTACGGCAATTTCCGGCGCATTCCGGTTGCCCTCCAAGATCCCTCGGGACCCGAGACAACTCACGCTGCGGCTGGCACTTCCTCCTCCGCCTCGAACTCGACGTCCAGGTGCGGGTCGAACGCGTCGGGCCGCACCGTCAGTTCGGTGGTGGCGTAGGTGCCGAACCGCATGATGTGGTCGGTCAGGTACGGGCTGATCGCGGCCAGGTCCTCCCCGGTGATCCCCCAGCCCTCCGCCTGGAGCTCACGCACCACGCCCATCAGGTCCAGGGTCGTATGGAAGATCACGCAGTTGGCGAGCAGAGACGTCAGTTTCACCGCCTTCTCCTGCTCGACCGGGTCGTTCTCGGCGATCACCCCGCCGTTGCAGAACGCCAGCCAGTCGGTGAAGTTGTTGAAGGACTCCACCTTGTTGGTGGCCGCCGTCACCCGGCGTCGCAGCGAGGAGTCCGAGATGAACCGCAGCAGCTGCACGGTCGCGACCGCCCGGCCCACCTCGCGGAAGGCCCGGTAGATCTGGTTGCGGTGGGAGTTGCTGCCCAGGCGCCGCAGCAGCAGCGGCGAGGCCAGGGTGCCCTCCCGGATCGCGATCGAGACCCGCATGAGATCGCGCCAGTGCTTCTCTATGAGCCGCCAGTCGATGACGTTGCGCCCACCCTGGTCGAACAGGACGTCGATGTGCCGATAGCGGGCACTCGCGGAGGGCCGGTAGAACGTGCGGTCCTTCCAGTTCCGTATCCTCGGCATCAACTCAAACCCCATCAAATGGGCGAGACAGAAGACAGGGAACGACTGGCCTTGCGTATCGGCGTGGATCGTGTCCGGCCGCATCTCGGAGGCGTTCTTCAGCAGCCCGTCGATGATGTAGACGGCCTCCCACACGCCACAGGGGATGAACCTGGAGAAGAGCGCGATGTACTGATCTGATATGTGGTGGTATGCGATGCCGCCGAAGCCCCCGTACCGGATCGACGTCTCAGCGAGCAGGTTGTCGATGAAGGTGTCCATCTGGGTGCCGTCGGCCGCCACGGAAGTCCCGTCGCCCCACGCCTTGACCAGGTCCAGGCGCATGAACGCGTTCACCACGTCGGCGATCGCCTCGTTGATCTTGTCGACGCTCAGGTGCCGGTTCGTGATCCCGCCCAGCTCGTGCGCGGACACCCCTGAGATGTGCCGCGCCGCCTCGGCGTACGTCATGTTGATGCCGCCCACGAAGGTCGACAGCACATACCGGCCGAACGGGTCCTTCAGCTTCGGGTCGCTGCCGGAGGCCGGGCCGAAGCGGCGCCACCACTCCACCCAGTACGCCGTGCGCGACAGGATGCCCAGCAGGGTGCGCTCCGGCATCCGCGCCTTGACCTCCGCCTCCAGCGCCTCCGCCATGGCGCTGACGCCCTTGGCACGCTGCTTGCGCAGCGTCGGCACCCCGTTCTCGTCGATGACCAGGTCCGCGTTGTCCGGGTACCCGGAATCCACCTCCGCCGCCGTGGCCTCCAGCCGCCCGCGCAGGGCCGCGGTGAACCCGGCGGCCGTATCCGGCAGCCCGGTCTCCTCGCACAACTGCGCCAGCTTCGGCCCGCACTCCTCCCAGGCGGGCAGCTGATCGAGCCAGTTGGCGAAGGTGTCCGAGCCGGTGATGGCCACATCACCGGTCCGCAGGTGGTCGGCCAGAGAGGTGAAGACCAGGGCCTCGAAGCGCCGCCGGTCCAGCATGCCAGGCCGGCGCCGGTCGCGGACGGCCCGCTGCCAGTTCTGCGAGGCGAAGCCGAGGTCCAGCGGCTGCCCCTCGTACAGCTCCGAGACGTACTCCCGAGTCGCGTTCTGGTGGGCCCGCGCGTGCGCGAGGGCGTCCAGCACCCGCCGGTCCTCGCTGACCGCCTCGAACTCCAGCGTGCCCACCAGGTCGAACACCGGCGCCCGGTCCCGCTTGTAGAAGCGGGCGACCAGCACCTCGTGGTTGTTGCCGTGGTGGGCGGCCACCGCCTCGATGTCGGCGAACTCCTCCGCGAACGAACCGGAGGCCAGCACCGCCTTCTGCGCCATCGCCAGAGCGACGGCCCGCTGGGCGGCCAGCGCCTGCGCTGCTCTGCGGCGGGCCTTCTTCCCCGCCGGGAACGGCGCCGGGGCCCCGTCCGGGCCGCGCGGGACGAGGTCGGCGGGGTCGATCCGCTCCAGCACCGTGCGATAGGTGCCGATCATCCGCTCCACCAGCGCCTGCTGCTGTTTGCGGATCTCTTCCAGCTCGTCCTTCGCGTTCTTCAGCTTGGTGGCCACCCGACGGCAGAACATCTCCGCCAGGTCGTCCCGGGCCCGTCGGCGGGCGGTGTGCACCAGGCAAGCCAGCAGCGCGGTGCGCTTGCCCGTCTCGTAGTCCCGCAGCTCCGCCGCGTCCAAAGCGCCGGCCTCGGCGGCGAAGTCGGCGATCTTCCCCGGGGCGATGCCCTCCAGCCACGCGTCGGTGTCCCCGAGCCCGTCCACCCACTTAAGGTGCCTGTGCTGCTCCTTCAGATGGCTCCAGCTGGGCCGCTTCGCAGGCTTCTTCAGCCGGTTCAGCCCACTCTTTCGGTCCACGCCGCCCACGTCCAGCAGCCCTATCAGGCGGGCCCGGTCCTCCGGCGTCATCCGGGACCAGACGGCGTGGAAGATGTCCTCGTTGACCTCCCGGCGGATGCGGGCGGCCATCTCGTCCAGGGTGCGGAACGCCGGGAGTTCGCAGGTCGCCCGGACCAGTTCCTCCAGCGCGATGTTGATCAGGTCCGGCGGGTTGTTCTTCACCAGCGCCGCCGACCGGATTGCCTCCTCCGCGATCTGACGGGCCCGCTCCTGGTCGTAGGAGATGCCCTGCCGCTCGCGCACCAGCTTGCGGTGCAGCTTGGCGGTGTTGGCCGACTCGTAGTGCGGCCCGGTGCCCTCGGCGAGCTCCAGCCCGCCCCGCACGTGCTCGACCACCGCCTCGGGGACCTCGTCCGCCTTCGGGAAGTAGCCCAGCTTCTGGTAGCACTTCAGCGCCAGGGCCAGGGCGAGCAGGTGCTCATCGGAGCGGGTCCGATCCCGCACCCACGCCGCTTCCTCGGGCTTGGGGGTGAAGAAGACATGCATCTCCCGCGCCGACATCAGCCGCTTGAAGCGCGGATACGCGGTCCGTTCTATCGAGGTCACGCCGCCGGTCCCCGCCCCTGGTACGAAAACGATCACTTCTGGGCGGGACCGTACCAGGATGATCACCAGCCGATACGACGGCCCTGGAGAACCCCCGTACGCACCGGCCGCACGGCCTCTACGCTCGACACCCGTGACCGACAGCAGCAAGCAGCCCCGCCGTGACGGAAACCTGAGTAACGAGCAGGTGGCACTCCTCGTCGAGCAGTTCACCGGCCAGACCAACCGGATCGCGGACATCACCGCGATACTCATCAAGTACGCCCAGGCCGGGCGGCAAGGACTGGGAGACCTACGAACGCTTCTTGGACCACCTCGCCCGCGAGGGCATGTAACTCATCCAGTACGGCCGCGGCCCACTCCAGCCCGACCTGGAGAAAGCCGTCCGCGTACAGATCGAGCAGGCCGCCGGGACCACCGCCCGCCAGGGCGGCATGTGCGAACACCTCCACCAGCGCACCGCTGCCTCGCTCCTGGCCACCGTGTGGTTCGCCGGCCAGCACCACCTCGTCGAAGCCGACGACTGGCCCGACACCCTGCCCGCCACCGTCCTCGGTGCGATCCGCCAGGCCCCGGCCATCAACAACGACCCCACCATGCACAACCTCCGCGACACCGGCGACCCCCGCCAATAGCGGCCCCGGAAACACCAGTCACCCGCTCAAGGTCGGGCTGCTATCCCTTCCGGCCGTATCTCGGCTGGCCCCCTCCCAGCCGTAGTCCCACACATTGCGAAGCAGGGTCTGGCGGTCCAGCACGATGCCGGGGTGCGCCGCGAACTCCAGCAGTAGCCGCAGCTCGGTGGGGGCCAGGGCGATTTCCTTGCCCTCCCGGCAGACCTCCAGAGCAGCGGGGTCTATGGTCAGGTCGCCGAAGACCAGCAGGCCGGCCGGAGCGGGGCGCTCGGCCCCACCGGCCTGTGCGGTGGGGACGGCGGTGGCGCGGCGCAGCAGCGCGCGGATCCGGGCCACCAGGACGGCGGTGTCGACAGGCTTGATCACGTAGTCGTCGGCGCCGGCTTCCAGGCCCGAGACCACGTCGAGGGCGTCGCCACGCGCGGACATCATCAGGATCGGGTCCATGCTGGTCTCCCTGATCCGGCGGCACAGTCCGATCCCGTCCAGGCCCGGCAGCATCACGTCGAGCAGAAGCAGGTCATGGTGGGCCTCCCGGAACAGCTCCAGACCGGTCAGCCCATCGCCCGCCACGGTCACGTGGTAACCGTAGCGTTCGAGGGCCATCGCGACGGATCTGCGGATCACCTCGTCGTCCTCGACGAGGAGGATGGTCACCGAGGTCGGTGGGGTCGCGGTGATTTCCGCAGTTTCAGGGGTCACGTGGGTGGGATCAGACATGTACATCCATCGCGCGAGGTGTCGGCCGGAGCTCCATCATGCCGTGCCGGACAGTGGAAACCCCGCGGAGTCCGAGAGTCCTTGAGGCAGTCACCGCGGCCTGACAGGCGCCGATACCCGGGTGATACACAGTTGCGCGGCAGCCGACACGCAGTTGCGCCACCGTGAAAACGCTCCGGAACTCATGGGGGGCGGCCCAAACTGCGGCGTGACGTGTCGTCCTACGCGCCCCTGAAGCTCAGACGGGCCAACTCAAGAGCTGAAGGGCCAACTCGGCCGCTGAGTCTCAAACAGTCGCTCTCACTCATCTGGGCGATCCAACTCCCTTCTGCGGGAGGAGAAAACGGCTGTGGGCCCGTCTGACAGCACCGCTGCGGATCGGAGGTCGCCTCATACCAAGGGATACGAGTTCGGCGCTCTGTGCACCCTTTCTGGCGCTCGATTTTTAGGCGGTCATAGCCATATTTCTTCCCTTTGCGGCACTTTATGCGTCCGTCGGAGAGCCGGCCATCACCAGGCCACCGACCCCCCGATGGCAAGGGCAGGGCTTGGATGACAGCGGGCGGTGATCACTCCAGGTGGGAGACCTGGTAATGGGCGATAGCCCAGCCGTGGTCCGTCTGCTGCAGCAGGATGCCGAGGTGGACGGTGAGGGTGGGGCGGTCGGTGAAGGAGAAGTCGACGCTCAGGTAGCCGAGGATCTGGCCGTCGGCCGGGTGCCGGGTCTCCAGGATGCGGTAGTGGGCAGTCAGGCCGAGGGGCTGTGCGTCGTAGTAGGCGGCGATGCCGGCGCGGCCGACAGTGTAGGGGTGCAGGCCCTGGAAGACGGCGTCCTCGGTGAAGTGGGCGGCAACCTGGCCGGGCTGGTGCTGGTCGACGGCGGCCTTCCAGCCGTCGAGGACACTGCGCAGGATCTTCTCGTCGTCCGTGGTGGTGTGGTGCATGGCGGTTCTCCCGGGAGTTGATGCGGTCGGCCTTTGGTGGTGGAGGTTGCCGGGGTTCAGTGGCCGGTGCTCATGCCGCCGTCGACGTGGAGGATCTCGCCGGTGACGAACGGCGCGTTTTCCAGGTAGAGGACGGCGTCGACGATGTCGGTGATCTCGCCCATGCGGCCGACGGGGTGCAGGCCGGCGAGGAACTCGTGGGTCTCCTGGGCGTGCATCGGGGTCCGGATGGTGCCGGGGGAGACGGCGTTGGCGCGGATGCCGCGGGTGGCGTACTCGATGGCGAGGGACTTGGTGGCGGACTGCAGGCCACCCTTGGT
>NZ_JBFBCG010000135.1:0-10480 GCF_040683105.1 Streptomyces sp. NPDC051020
ACCTGGTCAGCGACCGTGCCTCCTCCGCCGTCGACTGGCGCCTGTTCCTTCCCGAGAGCTGGGACGACACCAAGCACGGCGACGACGCGTTGCTGGCCGAGGCGATCCGACGCCGCCGCGCCAAGGCCGGCATCCCCGAGACCGCTCGCCACCGGGAGAAGTGGCGCCTGGCCCTGGACATGCTCGACGAGGTCCGCGAGGACTGGGAACTGCCAGACCTGCCGGTCGTCGCCGACGCCGGATACGGCGACGCCACGGGCTTTCGCGAGGGCCTGACCGAGCGCGGCCTGACCTACGCCGTCGCGGTCAAAGCCACCACGACCGCGCACCCCGGCGACGCCACGCCCGAGCGCCCGCCGTACTCCGGGCAGGGCCGCCCTCCCGTGTCCGCCTACCCCCAGCCGCACACCACCCTGCGCGCACTGGCCCTGACAGCCGGACAAACGGCCACCCGCACCGTCACCTGGCGCCAGGGCAGCAAGGCCACCAAGCACAACCCGAACGCCGACATGCGCTCACAGTTCCTGTCCCTGCGGGTCCGCCCGGCCAACCGGTCCATCCGCCGCGCCGCCGACGGCTCCCTGCCCGAATGCTGGCTGCTCGTCCAGTGGCCACCCCACTCCGCCGAGCCGACCGACTACTGGCTCTCGACACTGCCCGCCGACACCCCACTACGCGAGCTCGTGCGAATCGCCAAGATCCGCTGGCGAGTTGAGCACGACTACCGTGAGCTCAAGGACGGTCTCGGCCTGGACCACTTCGAGGGCCGCAACTACCTCGGCTGGCACCGCCACGCAACCCTCGCCTCCCTCGCCCAGGCCTTCTGCACCCTGCTGCGGCTCGACCCAAAAGCCCCTGCGCCGGCCTGACCCTCTACGCGGTCCTCCGCGAACTCCAGGCCCTCCTGGCCACCTGGACCGGCGCCTGCTCGATATGCGGCCAACCCGCAGCAACCCCCGAACCCCACCACAGGATCTAACAAAGCCCTATTAGCGGGCGGTCAACAGCAGTTCGAGTGCCCTGAGCGCGGCGGCGGCGGCACGTTCCGGGGGCCAGGAGGCAGGGTCCTCGATGGTGGCGACGAAGAAGCCCCGGATGATCAGAAACAGCACGTCGGTGGCGACGGTGTCGGTGAGGTCGGCGTCGGCCATCGCACCGGCGATGGTGGCATAGGCGTCGCGCGCCTGCGCGTGGGCCGAGGCGGTGAGGTCGGCCGGCAGGGTCTGCGCGATGGCGAGCATTTCGACCCACAGCCGACGCAGTACGTCGTCGTCGCCGGTGCTGGTGCAGTGCCACTCGACCAGGGCGCGCAGCCGGGGGATCCCGGTCAGGCCGTGCACATGTTGTTCCAGATCGTCCTGCCAGAGCCGCTGGTTGACCTGGAAGGCGTTGAACATCAGGGCGGCGCGGCTGGGCAGGTAATTGGTGATCACCGCCGTGGAGCCGCCGAGCTCCTTGGCGACCGCGCGGATGGTCACCGACCGGGGCCCGCTCTCTTCGGCAACCCGGACGGTCGCGGCTGCGATCTCCTGAAGCCGCTGGGTTTCATCGACGTCAATCGGCATCCAAGCAATCTACTGCAGAGTCTTGACGGGCATTACGCGAGATGCAACGTTGTTGCACAACGTTGTTGTATCACGCCGGTTCCTGGCCGGCGGAGCAGATCCTTCCGCGCGTCACGCGCCCTATCGGCAGGGGAATCATGTCCTTGGAGTTCCGCCGCATCGAGGCCGAGCCGGTCCCGCCGACCGCGCAGCAGCACATGGTGCGCATGCGCGACGGCGTCCGGCTGGCGACCGACGTCTATGCCCCCGCCGGCGGTGGTCCGGCGCCGGCCGTGCTGGTCCGGCTGCCGTACGACAAGAACAGCCGGTACGTCTTCATGGACAAGGTGGCCGAACGGTTCACCGCCCGCGGCTATGTGCTCGTTGTCCAGGACGTGCGGGGCAAGTTCCGCTCCGAGGGCGCGACCACGGCCTGGACCGGCGAGGTCAACGACGGCTATGACTCCATCGAGTGGATCACCAACCAGGAGTGGTCCAACGGGATCGTCGGGATGTTCGGCGACTCCTACTACGGGTTCGCCCAGTGGTCGGCGGTCGCGAGCCAGCACCCGGCGCTGCGCGCCATCGTCCCCCGTGTCACCTCCACGGGCTTTGCGCCCAGCGTGATGAACCCCGGTAACCCGTCGATCCGCCGGGTGCCGTGGATGGAGGGGGCCATCTACCTGGCCACCCACTGGGTGGACAGCCACACCTATGACTACAGGCCGGACTACTCCGTGAGGCCGCTGCGCGACACCTTCGAGCAGGCATTCGAGGCGATCGGTTCCCGTTCGACCGCCTTCGACCTCACAGTGCCCAGCCCGATCGCGCTGGACGCCTACAACGCCACCCACCCCTACGACGCGCGCCCGGTACCGGTGCTGCACTGCGTGGGCTGGTTCGACAACATCGGCTCCGCCCACATGTACGACTACACGCAGCTGGCCAAGCGGCCCGGCTGGGCGGCCGTGCAGTACCTGTGGGCCGACTCCATCGACCACGAGAACAACTTCCTCCACGAAGCGCCCCTGCACGATGACGACGACCACAGTGCCAACGACGAGGCGCTGGAACGCATGCTGGACTCCTACACCGGCCCGGCGCTGGACTTTTACGACGTCTTCCTGAAGGGGCTCAAGGACCCCGGCAGCCTGCCCCGGGTGCGCTGGCACCTGGGCCACGTCGGCTGGCAGACCTCCGAGGTGTGGCCGCCGGCAGGCGCGCAGACGTACTCCCTCTTCCTCGCCGATGTCGAGGCCGCCACCGGAACCGCCCCCGGAGGCTCGCTGAGCGAACAGGCCGGGACCGGCAGCGTCGACTGGCGCTACGACCCGGACGACCTGGTTCCCTCCGCCGTTCCCAACACCTGGGAGTTTCTGCGCCGCTACCCGGACGAGAGCGCCACCGCCGACCGCGGCGATGTGCTGCTGTTCAGTGGCGCAGTGCTGGAGGAGCCGCTCGACCTGGCCGGTCCGGTCGAGCTGCGGCTGGAGGTGGCGAGCTCCGCACCCACCTTCGACGTCCTCGCCAAGCTGGTCGACGTCGGTCCCGACGGAGCCACTCACCAGATCGTTCGCGGCGACGCTCAGGGCACCTGCCGTGGCGAGCTGCGCCTGGACCTCGGCCACACCGGCTACCGCCTCCGGCCCGGCCACCGGCTGGCCCTGATGATCACCAGCAGCGACTTCCCACTGTACGTCCCCAACTCCGGGACTGACGAGAGCCCGTGGCTGACCGTCACCCCCAAGCCGAGCACCCAGACTCTGCACTCCGGAGTCCTCAGCCTCACCGTGACCAGATAACCCTCTCCTGCCTCAAGGGACATCTCATGCGGACCTCGACCAGACACTGCTTCGCGTCCATCGCAGCCGGGGGGCTCCTTGCGACGACCGCAGCCTGTGGGGGAGCCTCGGCCGACTCCGGCAAGGAGACCGACCGGATCACACCGACCGTCATCACCCCCGCCGCGTCCGGGAAGCTCGGTGAAATCACCTGGAACCTGCCGATGGGTGAGCCGACCACGCTGGACCCGGCCAAGGTCGGCGACTACTCGCCCAGCACGGTGGAGGCCAACCTCTGCGACTCACTGCTGCGCCTCAAACCTGACTACTCCTACGGCCCGGGCCTGGCGCAATCCTGGACTACTCCCAACCCCAGGACCCTGATCCTCAACCTGCGACCGGACATCACATTCTGGGACGGCAAGCCGATGACGGCCGACGACGTCGTCTACAGCCTGACCCGCCAGCAGGACCCCAAGTCCGGATCGATCAGCACCGCCCTCTTCGCGCACGTGTCCTCGATCGCCAAGAGCGGGCCGTTGCAGGTGACCGTCAGGTTCTCCAAGCCGGACGAGCTGTTCCTCAAGCTGCTGTCGACCGAGGTGGGCGCGGTCAGCCAGAAGGCGTACGCCACCAAGGCTGGAAAGAACTACGGCCAGGTGGCCGGCGGCCTGATGTGCACCGGGCCCTTCAAGCTGGGCTCCTGGAAGTCGGGCCAGTCCATCACCATCACCCGCAACCCCGCCTACTGGGACCCCACGCTGCAGCCCAAGGCCAACAAGGTGGTGTTCAAGTTCATCACCGACGGCAACACCCTCTCCAGCGCGCTGCTGTCCGGCCAGATCGACGGTTCCTACGAGGTGCCGCTGCAGACGATGCGGGCGGTGGCCGGGAGCAAGACCGGCAACCGTCACTACGGCATCGCCACCCAGTCGGTCACCCTTCTCGTCGCCTCCGACAAGTCCCCACTGGCCGACAAGCGCCTCACCGACGCGCTCAGCCTGGTCCTGGACCGCAGCGCCATCGTCAAGAACGTGTTCGGCGGGCTGGCGTCCGCGGAGAAGACCTTCATCCCGCCGACCGTCTGGCGGCGCTCGCAGGCCCACAAGACCTACCAGCAGGGATATGACGCCCTGCCCGACGTCCCCGCCGTCGATGCCGCGGCGGCCAAGAAGCTGGTCGCACAGGCCGATCCCGCCCGGCGCACCCTGGTCGTCGCCACCCCGGCCGGGGACCAGATGAGCATGCAGATCCTCACCTTCCTCCAGGCCGGAGCCAAGGAGATCGGCCTGGACCTGCAGATCAAGCAGATGCAGATGGTCGACTACTCCAACCTCTTCTACGTGCCCACCGGGCGGGCCGGGATCGACCTGATGATCGCATTCGGCTACATCGAGGTCCCCGATCCGCTCTCCTACGCGCCCGCCTTCGTCGCGCCGGGAGGCCTGTTCAACTGGTCGGGCTACAGCGACCCCCAGGTCACCAAGCTGCTCGACGACGCCCAGTCCACCCTGGACCCGGTCCGGTCGGCGGAGCTCTTCAACCGGGCCCAGGCCCGGTACTCCGCCACGCACCCGGTCGTGTCGGTGGCAGCGCCCTATGAGCGCATGTTCATGAACAAGCGGATCAGCGGGGCTCCGGCCTCCTTCGCCTACATCAACATGCCGTGGGCGGCCATGATCGGCGGCACCGGAAGATGAGCCGGTTCCTGCTCACCCGGGCGGCCGGGCTGTTGATCATCCTGGCCGTCGCCAGCGTGGCCATCTACGGGTCGATGCTGCTGGCGCCGGGCGATCCGGCGACACTGCTGGTCGGCGGTGGGAAACCGCCCAACCCCGAGCTCATCGCCTCCATCCACCGCGAGTACCACCTGGACGATCCCTTCGCGGTCCGTTACTGGCGGTGGCTGACCGGCGCGCTGCACGGAGACTTCGGATCCTCGCTGGCCTTCCGCGACAGCGTCAACCACCTGCTGGCGGAGCGGATCTCCAGCACGCTGACACTCGCGGGGTACGCGGCAGCGATCATCCTGCTGGCCGGTATCACCCTCGGCACGGTGGCCGCGCTGCGAGGCGGCCGGTTCGAAGTGTCCGTGACCGCGCTCTCCGCGGCCGCGATGGCAGTCCCGACGTTTGTGATCGGCGCGCTGCTGGCCTACGTCTTCGGAGTCCGGCTGTCCTGGTTCGCGCCGTCGGGCAGCGGCAGCGGCATCTCCGGCGTCTTCCGCTACCTCACCCTTCCGGCCGTCGCGCTGGCGTTCTCCTGGATCGGCTACGTGGCCCAGATCACCCGTACCTCTGTCCGCGCCGAGCTCCGCTCCGAACACGTGGAGACCGCCGACAGCCGTGGCATCCCGCGCCCGGGCGTCATCCGCCGCCATGTGCTGCGCAACGCCTCAGGTCCGATCTTCGCGGTCTCCGGCATCGCCATGGCCGGGCTGATCGCCACCACCGCCGTGGTCGAGAAGGCGTTCGGCATCAACGGCATCGGCGCGCTGCTCGTCGACGCCGCCGCCAAGCAGGATTTGGCCACCGTGCAGGCCATCTCGCTGATCATGGTGGCCTCGTTCGTCGTCCTCAACACACTGGTCGACCTGGTCACCGCGCTGCTCGACCCCCGCGTCCTCAAGGGGAGGTCCTCATGAGCACCTATCAGATCGCCGGTGCCCTGCGCGGCGGCAGGCGACGGGTCGCGGTCGCCGACCCGGTGACGGCGGCCGCCGGCTGTGTGGTCGTACTCGTGGTCCTGGTGGCGCTGTTCGCCCCGCTCATCGCGCCGTACGACCCCAACGCCGTCGATCCCGCCGCGGTCTACGCAGGCCCCTCCGCAGAGCACTGGCTCGGCACCGACGACACCGGACGTGACATCCTGTCACGTCTCATCCACGGCGCCCGGCCCAGCCTCATCGCCCCTGCGGCGGTGGTCCTGCTGGCCACCACGGCCGGCACCACGCTGGCCATCGCCGCCGCGTGGGCCGGCGGCTGGGCGGACCGGGTCATCTCCGGCGTCCTCGACGTCATCTTCGGCTTTCCCGGCCTCATCATGGCCGTGGTGGCCGCGACGATCTTCGGCCCGGGGCTGCTCGTGCCGGTGCTGGCCATGTCGATCGCATATGTGCCGATGATCGCGCGAGTGCTGCGGAACTCCGCGCTGAAGGAGCGCAACCTCCCCTACATCGCCGCACTGCAACTCCTCGGAACCCCGACCTGGCGGATCTGGCTGCGCCACCTGCTGCCCAACCTGCTGCCGATCGTCATCGTCCAGGCCACCGTCGGCTTCGGCTATGCGCTGCTGGACATCGCCGCGATCTCCTTCATCGGGCTCGGCGCGCAGCCGCCACAGGCCGAGTGGGGCCTGATGGTGTCCAGCGGCTATCCGGGCATCCTGTCCGGCCAGGCAGGCCAGGTCCTCTACTCCGGGATCGCCCTCGTGATCGTTGTGATCGCCTTCAATCTGCTCGGGTCGGGGCTGTCGCGCAAACTGCTCGGGGAGGGCCTGTGAGTTCGCCGCTGCTGTCGCTGGAAGGGCTCGGCCTGGAACTTCGGGTCGACGGGTCCTACCGGACCGTGATCCACCAGGTCGATCTGACGGTCGGTCGGGGCGAGGCAGTCGGGCTCGTCGGGGAGTCGGGGTCGGGCAAGTCGCTGACCGCGCGCAGCGTGCTCCGGCTGCTGCCGCCCGGCGCGCGGCCGCGCGGAGACATCCGTTTCGACGGCGTGCCCGTGCCCCAGGGCGGCTCGTCCGCGCTGCGCACATTCCGCTCCACCGAGATCGCGATGATCTTCCAGGACCCCCGGGCCCACATCAACCCGGTCCGCTCCATCGGCGATTTCCTCACCGAGGGCCTGGTCACCACCCGAGGCCTGCCACGCAGGCAGGCCGAGGCAAAGGTGGTCGCGCTGCTCCAGGAGGTCGGCGTCGCCGACGCCGCCCGTCGGATGCGCCAGCACCCGCACGAATTGTCCGGCGGACTGCTGCAGCGCGTCATGATCGCCGCTGCGCTGGCCGCCGAACCCAAGCTGCTGCTGGCCGACGAACCCACCACCGCCCTGGACGTAACCACCCAGGCCGAAGTCATGGCCATCATCGACGAGGCCCGCGCCGAACGCGGCCTGGCGATGGTCTTCATCACCCACGACCTGGAACTCGCCGCCGCCGTCTGCGACCGCATCGCCGTGATGTACGCGGGCTCCGTCGTCGAGGACCTGCCGGCCGACGCCCTGCACGACCGCTCGGCCCATCCCTACACCCGGGCCCTGCTGGCCTCCCGCCCCAGCATCGGCGAACGCGGCGGCACCCTCCGGGCGATCCCCGGACGCCCGCTGTCGGCCTTCGAGGTCGGTGCCGGCTGCGCCTTCGCACCCCGCTGCTCCCGGGCCCAGGAGACCTGCCGTACCCAGCGGCCCTCCCTGTCGCCCGTGGGCAAGGGAAACGCCGCCTGCCTGTTCCCCGGATCGGAGGCACCGAGTGTCTGAGCCCGCACTGGAGGCGGCCCGCCTCCGCAAGACGTTCGGCGACTTCGTGGCTGTGGACGACGTGTCCTTCGCGGTACCGCCCGGCGGGTCGCTGGCGATCGTGGGGGAGTCGGGGTCCGGCAAGACCACCACCGCCCGCATGATCGCAGGGCTGGAGCGGCCCACCTCCGGCACGCTGGCGATCGCCGGCGCCCGGCCCTCGCACGACAGGCTGGGCAGGGCACGCCAGATCCAGATGGTCTTCCAGGACCCCTACTCCTCACTGGACCGCCGCCAGAAGGTCCGCGACTGCATCGCCGAGGCCCTGCGCCTGCACTCCCGCCTGCGAGGCGCGGCGTTCCAGGAGCGGCTGGACGAACTGCTCGACATGGTCGGCCTGGACGAACGCCAAGGCCGTGCCCTTCCCAGGGCCCTGTCCGGGGGCCAACGGCAGCGCGTCGCCATCGCCCGCTCGCTCGCGGCCTCGCCGAAGATCCTCGTACTGGACGAGGCCGTGGCGGCGCTGGACGTCTCCATCCAGGCACAGATCCTCACCCTGCTCTCGGCCATCCGCCGCGAGACCGGGGTGACCCTGCTGTTCATCACCCACGACCTGGCCGTAGTCCCGCACATCAGCGACGAGATCCTGGTCATGCGGCACGGCCGGGTCGTGGAACACGGTCCGGTGGACACCGTCCTCGACCACCCGGCCGACCCCTACACCCGGCGCCTCGTGGACGCGATTCCGCGCCCCGGCTGGGTCCCCAGGCGTGCGACCGCATTCTCCGTCCTGCCAACGGAAGCCGGTGAGCTGCGCTCACCCTGACCGGCTCAGCGCCGCTTCCACACGTCGGTCTTCCACCAGGCGACTGTCCATGGCGCAGCCCGTGTTGCGGGTGGCACGGGCTGCGCGTCGCCGTGCCCCCATTGATGAAGCTGAGGAGAATCCCTTGAAGGATTTCGACGAGTACGACGCCACCGGCCTCGCGCAACTGGTCGCGTCCGGTCAGGTCAGCCCCCGCGAACTGGTCGAGGCCGCGATCAGCCGGATCGAGGAGCGCAACCCGAGGATCAACGCGCTGTCCTCGCGCCATTTCGACAAGGCCCTCGCGGCCGCGGACCAGCCGGTGAGCGGGCCGTTCGCCGGAGTACCGTTCCTGGCCAAGGACGCGGGAGCGGCGATCAAGGGCGAGCCGCATCACTTCGGGTGCAAGGTGCTGCAAGACTCCGGCTATGTGGCCGAGAACGACAGCTACCTCGGCATCAGGTTCCGGGAGGCCGGGTTCATCAGCCTCGGCCGGACGACCACACCCGAGTTCGCGGTCAGCGTTGTCACCGAATCAAGCGCCACCGGCATCACCCGCAACCCCTGGGACCTGGACCGGATCACCGGAGGGTCGTCCGGCGGCGCGGCCGCCGCAGTGGCCGCCCGGATCGTCCCGGCGGCCCACGGCAACGACGGCGCCGGGTCCATTCGCATGCCCGCCTCCATCAACGGCTGCGTAGGCCTGAAATCCACCCGTGCCCGAGTCTCCAACGGGCCCGATGCCGGCGAAATCTGGCAGGGTCTGGCCCACCAGGGCGCCATCACCCGGTCCGTCCGCGACACGGCTGCCATCCTGGACGCCATCTCCGGCCCGTTCCCCGGCGACCCCTACGTGTGCCCGCCGCCGACCCGGCCCTTCGCCCAGGAAGTCGGAGCTCCCACAGGCAGGTTGCGAATCGGCGTCCTGACGTCGATGCCGGGGTTCACCACCCACCCCGACTGCGTGAGCGCGGTGGAGGACACCGCACGCATGCTCGAAGCGCTCGGGCACGATGTCATCGACGCCTACCCGACAGCGATAGGAGGCTGGGCGGACATGCTGCCGGCCTTCACCGACCTCATCTCCTGCTATGTGGCGGCCGACCTCAGGCTGATCGACATGCTGGTGGGCCGCAGGGTCGACATCACCGAATACGACCCCATGACCAGGCACTACGCCCGCCGAGGCCTCAAGGCGTCCCCCAGCGACTTCATCGAGACCATCGACCGACTCCAGCGGTGGGGCCGCGACGTGGCCTCCTGGTGGCAGGAGGGCGTCCACGACATCCTGCTCACCCCGACGCTCAGCGGTCCGCCGGCACCGGTCGGCGAACTCGACCTCGACGAGCGCAACCCCGACGAGTCGCTGCACAAGCACTACTCCTACTTCCCCTACACCCCCGCCTTCAACGTCACGGGGCAGCCCGCGATCTCGCTGCCCCTGCACCGCAACGCCCAGGGCCTCCCGATCGGCGTCCAGCTCGCCGCCGCGTACGGCCGCGACGACCTGCTCATCCGCCTGGCCTCCCAGCTCGAGGAGGCGCACCCGTGGGGCGCTGACCGGCCCACCTGGCTCTCGGACCAGTCCTGAGGGCTGTCCCGTCATCCCCGGCGGGCGCACGACGACAGCTGCGGCACCTCACTGCGTTGTCGGGCTCGCCCCGATACACCCAGTATCGGGGCGAGCCTCCGCCTGGCGATCGCACCAGATGCCGCCCGGCCCGCCCTACCGGCGGACGACGCTCCTTTCGAAACACGCCCGTCATAAGCACCGAGACGTTGCGCGGAGTGATGCAGCGTCCGCCGTGTCAACGGCTCTCGTTCACCACCATGGCCGAGCCGCCACCTCGCCGCTTGGGTTCGGCGACCGCCGTGACCTTCCCGTCGCGCTGGAAC
>NZ_JBFBCG010000136.1:0-10342 GCF_040683105.1 Streptomyces sp. NPDC051020
ATGCCGGGCACGCCGATATCCTGCGCGAGGGCCTCGACGGCCGGACCGGGTTGCGCGCCGAACACGAGAAGCAGATCGACGAGGAAGCCCGTGCAACCTTCTCGATCTGCTCCGCCGCGCTGCCCGTGAGGAGGCTGGCGGGCGGCGCGGGCTCACTCCGCTGTTCCACACCAACATGACCCCGTATGGCGAGATCCAGCTGCGCACCGACCGTCGCTTGGACCTCACCGACCTCCCGACGACGTGAACGGCCCTACGCCGTCGTCCTCGCCCGGTAGGCGCGTTGCTGGCACGCCCGGGAGCAGTACTGGCGCGACCGTCCGGTCGCGGCGCGCAGGTCCTGGCTGCCGCACTCGGCGCAGCCCGGGTCTTCTCCGCCCAGAGTTTCGGTACACGGCTCCGGTTCCGTGAGCGGGGTGGTGGAGCCCGGTACTGGGGCCGATCGAGGTCGATCTGACGACGCTCTGGCCGTAGCGCGCCACCAGCGGCGCGAAACCAGCGCGGCCAGCCCGGCGCCGGCGGCGTTGAGCAGTACGTCGTCCACAGAGGACACCCGGTCCAGCCGCAGGACGTACTGCGCGGTCTCGACCAGGACCGAGCAGCCCGCCGCGAGCGCCAGGATCCGCGGTACCGACGCCAGCGCCGCGAACCGCAGCGGGGCGAAGAACCCCAGCGCCGCGAAAACCAGCAGGTTGCCGACGACCTGGACCGTCGCCGTCAGCGGGTCGCCTGCGAGGGTCGTGAGCAGGTCCCGCAGCGGCACCAGGCTCACTCGAGCGGGGACGGTGCCGGCCCGGCCGCCCGGCAACATGATCATCCATACCCACGGCACCGTCCCGTAGACGATGCCGACCTCGGCCAGCGACATCGCCCACGCCGGCGTGATGCCGGTGCCCCTCCGACGACGTGCCAGAACCCCCACCGTCAGCGCGGCCAACGGCAGTACGGCCACCGTGATGAGGGCCACGCCGGTGAACGTACCGACCCAGCCGTGCCACCCCTTGATGATCACGCTGCCTCCGCTTCCGTCCGACCGCGAAAACTACCCGCAGGTCAGAGCGATTTCTTTGATGTCCCCATAGATGTGACGGTTGTCCGGCTGTACCCCGCACCGTGGTGGATGCGGTGGAGTTCCTGAAGGCCGACCGGCGCAGGGGCGGTGTCAGCGCCGGCCGATGGTGCCCTCCGCCTGTCCGGCACGCCGGGCAGGCGGAGATCCCTTCTCATCGGGTCAGCCGCCGGGTCACCTCAGCCACCTGACCCGCCGCCGGGCGTAGCCCCGGTGATGGCCTGTATCTCCCGCCCGATCATGTCCTGCAGCGGCACGCCGTCGATGTTGCTGAGGATGACGCCGACCCAGCCGGTGTACGGGTAGATGGTCCAGTTGGCGGCGACACCGGGGTTGCCTCCGGCGCGCTGGTACTTCCACTGGCCGTTGACGATGGAGACCGGAATCCCGTACGCGCCGAACGACGCCGGTCCGCGGGGGATCTTGGCCCCGGTGAGCACGTCGGCCCAGGGCCGGTCCAGGAGCGTGCCGTCGCCCAGCGCGTGCGCGAACCGGACCAGATCCGGCGCGGTGGCGAAGCCACCGTCCCCGGGGGCATCGATGAAGGCGCGGCCCGGGTTGTCGCCG
Source organism: Streptomyces sp. NPDC051020 (assembly GCF_040683105.1). Lineage (NCBI taxonomy): Bacteria > Bacillati > Actinomycetota > Actinomycetes > Kitasatosporales > Streptomycetaceae > Streptomyces > Streptomyces sp. NPDC051020. Next base: position 1,637 of record NZ_JBFBCG010000136.1, read on the forward strand.
AGTACGTTCGGGTTCGGGCTGCTCTTGTCAAGGTTGCGGACGGCGTCGACCTGGCTGCCGTCGGCCAGCGTCATGTACGGGTGCGCGATGTCCTTGTCGGTGAGCCACTGCGGCCTGGTGTAGAACGCCGAGCTGGTCATGCCGCAGCGTTTGAAGATGTGTTCCTCGACGTAGTCCCAGTACGTCGTGCCGGTCACGGCCTCCACGATCAGCGCGGAAATGGAGACCTCCGCCTCCGCGTGGGCGGTGTCGAGGGTGCCCGGGGTGCCTACCAGTTTCGCCTGCCGGGCCCGCTGCTCGTAGTACTGGTGCACCTCATCCCGGCCCTGGAAGACGCGTTGCACGTCCTCATCCGGGCTGTCCAGCCCGGAGGTGCCGGACAGCAGGTGATGGATGTTCACCTGATCGGCGATGTCCTTTGCGAAGCCGGTCAGGTATGTGCCCACCGTGTCCGACAGCCGCAGCTCGCCCTGCTGGGCCAGCTGCAAGACGGCCACCGCTTCGAACGGCTTGCCCGCCGAGCTGAGGCTGAACGCGACGCCCTCGTGGTTGCGGATCCCCTTCTCCTTGTCGGCCATGCCGTAGCTGCGCGACAGCACCGTCCGGCCCTGGTGCGACAACAGCACCACGCCGGAGAACTTGCCCTCGGCGGCCAGCTTCGCCACGTACCGGTCGTAGGCTCCGCCGGGCCGGGTGTCCGGTGGGATGTCGGGGTCAGTCGGGGCCAGACGGTGCTGTCCCGCAGCTACGGCATGGCCGGGTCGGGCGCCCACCAGCGGCGCGCCGGCCGCCACCACGCCGGCTGCCGCCAACCCGCCCCACCCGAGCAGCCGCCGCCGGTCAATACCACGTACGGAATCCGAGTCCATGATCACGATCCGTTCCCGATCGACAAACCGACCGTTGCAGGTCTGCTACGGTCCATGCCTCCACTGAAGACGGAAGACTGTTGCGGTGGCGTATGCGATTTTCGATACGCCCGCGATACATCGAAGCCCAGGCATCAAGGAACTAGTGCCGCGGCAGGCAACGTTTGCCCGTAAAGGAGCGGCGTCCGGTGCGTGCTGTCGGCGTGCCGGCCGGAAGCCCTCGTACTGGATGTACTTGGGTTTTCGGCCGGTGCGGCGAGAGTGCGTGCCGGGCGTCGCGACGGGGCGAACGTTGCCTGTTGGGGCACTAGCGCAAGCTGGCAGTGAGAGGGCCCTGTCGCTGGTGATCGCGACAGCCCGGCTACTGCAGGTGCTGGACGACTCGTCCTAAAACATCGCACTGCCGAGCATCCAGGACAAGCTCGCCGTCACGCTTGCACGTCTGCCCTGGACCATGAACGCCTGGGAACCGCGGCGGCGGGACGCGCAACCACCGGAAGATCTGGACGGGTCCGCCCAAGTGGATGGCGGAGCTGGCCACAAAACCGTTGCCGCTGGAGTCCCTGAAAGAGTCGACGGGCCGTCGGCCGCCTGCTCCGACAACCCTTTGCCATGTGGATCTTGTAGTCGCGGACGGCGAAGTCGCGGTCGTGGGCGTCGGCGAGCGGGTCGCCGTCCAGTCCCCTGCCCTCCAGCCAGACCAGGAAGGTCATAGGCGCGGCGGGTGTCGCCGTCCAGCGGCGCCCGTTCCAGCGCCGCGGCGTCGGCGGCGTGGACCGCGGTGAACGCGGCGGGTACCGCCTGATGGCGTCGCCCCAACCTGGCCTCGCCATATCAAAAGTAGTTTCTCCGGGCTAAGCGTCGCCCAGGCAAGCTGGTGAGCGCCTTGCAGGCCGTTAAGGCAGGCTGCATATGTCGGCGATATGCCCTGCTGCTTAGGCTTCAGGGATGCGTGTGCTGATCGTGGAGGACGAGCGCTACCTGGCCGAAGCCGTCCGTGATGGTCTCCGGCTGGAAGCGATCGCCGCCGACATCGCAGGTGACGGCGACACCGCTCTGGAACTGCTGAGCATCAACGTCTACGACATCGCCGTCCTCGACCGCGACATTCCCGGCCCTTCCGGTGACGAGGTCGCCCGGCGCATCGTTGCCTCCGGCAGCGGTGTCCCGATTTTCATGCTCACCGCTGCCGACCGGATCGATGACAAGGCTTCGGGGTTCGAGCTCGGCGCCGATGACTACCTCACCAAACCGTTCGAGCTTCGCGAGCTCGTCATGCGGCTGCGGGCGCTCGACCGCAGGCGCGCGTACGCCCGACCCCCGGTCCGCGAACTCGCGGGCCTGCGGCTGGACCCCTTTCGCCGGGAGGTCTTCCGTGATGGACGCTACGTCGCGCTCACCCGCAAGCAGTTCGCCGTGCTCGAAGTCCTCCTCGCCGCCGAAGGCGGTGTCATCAGCGCCGAAGAACTCTTGGAGCGGGCCTGGGACCAGAACGCCGACCCCTTCACCAACGCCGTCCGCATCACCGTCTCCGCCCTGCGCAAACGACTCGGCGAACCACGGCTCATCGCCACGGTGCCCGGCGTCGGCTACCGAATCGACACCGGCATGGACCCCGTCCACCCTGGCAACCCTCATGACTAGACGCCCAGGGCTCAGCGCCCGACTGAAACTCACCATCAGCTACGCCGGATTCCTCCTCCTCGCCGGCGCTCTCCTGCTGGCCGTGGTATGGGTGTTCCTGCTGCGCTACGTACCCGACAGCCCCAGGGGCCTTCTCGGGGTCGCACCCAACCGCTACCTCCTCGTGCGCGTCTTCGCCCCCGCCGCGGCCACAGCACTGGCCTTCCTACTGGTGTTCGGCCTCCTGGGAGGATGGGTCCTCGCCGGCCGGATGCTCGCACCACTCACACGGATCGCAGACGCGGCACGGATGGCCTCGAACGGATCGCTGTCCCATCGGATCCGCATGGAAGGCCCCAAAGACGAATTCCGCGAACTCGCCGACGCGTTCGACACCATGCTCGAACAACTCCAATCCCACCTCGGCGAACAGCAACGATTCGCCGCGAACGCCTCCCACGAACTGCGCACCCCGCTGGCAATCTCCCAGACACTCCTCGACGTCGCCCGCAACGACCCCACACGGGACCAGGGCGAACTCATCGAACGCCTCCACACCGTCAACACGCGGGCGATCGACCTCACTGAGGCCCTCCTGCTGCTCACCCGCGCCGACCGCAGGAGCTTCACCCGCGAGCCCATCGACCTGTCCCTCATCGCCGAAGAAGCCACCGAAACACTGCTCCCCCTCGCCGAACAGCGTCAGATCACGCTCAACGCCACCGGCGAGAAAACACAGACCGTCGGCTCCGCGGCGCTCCTACTGCGGATGGTGACGAACCTCGTCCAGAACGCCATCGTCCACAACCTCCCCGCCGACGGCACCGTAACGGTCCACACCGAATCGCAACACGACGCGAGCGTGCTGCGGGTCGAGAACACCGGCCATCGGCTCCCACCGGAACTAGTACCGACCCTCACCGAACCCTTCCAACGCGGAACAACACGCATCCGCACCGACGAGCACGCCGGCGTCGGCCTCGGGCTGGCCATCGTGCACAGCATCGTCCGAGCACACGACGGGACCCTCGACCTCACACCCCGCCCCACCGGCGGTCTCCTCGTCACGATTCGGCTTCCCGCCACGCCGTAAGCATCGCGTCTGGTGGCGCTGGGCATGCTGCTGGGCAGGGCCCGCCGGGGCCGCAACCCCGAGCAGGCCGGCGCGCTGCTGCTCCAGGCCCACGAGGAGTCCCAGGGCGTGCTGACCGAACTGCGCGAGGTGGCCTGGCGGGTGTACCCGTCGGCGCTCGACAGCCTCGGTCTCGAAGAGGCGCTGGGCGGGGTGGCCGAGCGGTGCAGCATCCCGCTGCGGACGCACTACGAAGTCGGCGCGACGCTGCCCAAACCGGTGGAGACGGCCGCCTACTTCGTGGTGTCCGAGTCCGTGACCAACGCCGCCAAGCACTCCTCGGCCACGGCCATCTCGGTGCGGCTGACGCTCAGCGGCACCCTGCTCACCGTCCGGGTCGAGGACAACGGGACGGGCTGCGCGGACCCGTCCGGCAGCGGCCTGACCGGGCTGCTCAGCCGGGTGTCCGCGCTGGACGGCGTCCTGCATGTCGACAGCCCCCCGGGGGGACCGACCACCATCAACGCGGAGATCCCATGCGCGTAATCCTCGCCGAGGACTCGACCCTGCTCAGGGAGGGCCTGGTCCGGCTGCTCGTCGAGGAGGGCCACGACGTCCTGGCCGCGCTCGGCGACGCGGTGACGCTCCTCCAGGAGGTCGAGGCGCAGAAGCCGGACGTCGTCGTCCTCGACATCCGGATGCCCCCGACCCACACCGACGAGGGGCTGCGGGCCGCCGTGGAGATCCGCGAGCGGTGGCCGGAGGTGAGCGTGCTGGTGCTCTCGCAGCACATCGAGCGCAACTACGCGGCCAAGCTGCTGGCGTCCAACGCGGAGCGGGTCGGCTACCTGCTCAAGGACCGGGTGGCCCAGGTCGAGGAGTTCCTCGACGCGCTGGAGCGGATCCACGCGGGCGGGGCGGCGATCGACCCGGAGGTCGTCCGGCAGCTGGTCATCCGCACCACGCACGGCGATCCGCTCGCCCGGCTCACCCCGCGCGAGCGCACTGTGCTGGAGGCGCTGGCGCAGGGGCACACCAACACGGCCATCGCGCAGAAGCTGCACATCTCGCTGAGTTCGGTGGAGAAGAACCTCAACACCGTCTTCGACAAGCTGGAGCTGGGCCACACCACCGGCTACAGCCGGCGGATCCTGGCGGTCCTGCGGTACCTGGAGTCCTGAGGCCCGCCCGGCGGAGCCGGAGAACGCCGGGACCGGAGGACGGGACACGGACGACGGGTGGCAGGTGTACCAGTAGCGCAGCACGGCGCCCGAAAGGCCGTCTCACGAATGCGCGGCGACCTCGCGCGCTTCCGGGCCCGTGGCCTGCGGTGCGTGGCCGAGCTCGACGAACGGGGACGCGACTTCCTCGCCGGCGTCTGACTCAGCGGCCTCAACGGTGCCCGGAGAAGCGGCAGACAATCGGCTCCAGGTAGTCCGCGTGCGGACCGGCCGGACCGGCCAGTTCGTCCGGTGAGCGCACCAGGGCGATGTCGTCGAGTTGGGAAGGTCACCCTGTTCAACCGGAGCTTCGCTGCGTGCGTGACGGCCCAGCCCGCGCTCCTTGGGCCGCCGCGACCTGCGGACCCTCAGGGCTGGTCGTACCAGGAGAACGCCGCGATCCGCCAGCCCTCCGGGGTGCGGACGAACTGGAGGGTCTTGGTCCCGCCGCCCTCGAACGGCTCGCCGTCCAGGATGCCGGCCTTCCGGTACTCGCCGAAGCGCGACGCGATGTCGCCCGCGATCTCGGTTCGCTCGGAGGTCTCCCACTCCGAGAACTCGACCAACCGGCCGTCGGCGAGCAGGCGTTCGCGCGGCTCGATGAACTCGTCCACGGTGTAGACCGTGTACTTCGGCCCGGTCAGCACGATCACGCCACCCGGAATGACAAGCCGGCGGATCCGGGCCACGTCCGCGGCCTTGCCGCCGCGGTTGTCGAAGGCTCCGAAGAATTCGGCGGCTATCGCGTCAATCTCGATCTTGGACATGGCGCGACAGTAACACCGCTAGGGGGCAACGGACATGGCGTCGAGGCGACTTCGGCCCAGCACACCCACGAGATCAGGCGACTTTGCAACAGTCCTGGCTGTGCCCCGGTGGCCTCCTACGATCCGATGCATGGGTCCCGAGTTGTTGGAACGGATCACCGCGCGGCGCGTGGAACTGGATGAACTCGAAGAGCGGCCGGCCAAGGAGCTGGCGGACGTAGGGGCCGAACGGGACGAACTCGCCGTAGCCGAACGCGTCCTTGTGCGGGTGAGCGAGCAGCTGGTCGACGAGCGCGCTTCGGCCGTGCCGGTACCGGGCCAGGTGGGTGGTCGGGCGGTCATGCTGATCCCGCACCGCGCGCCGGACGTGGAGGAGAGCACGCTCCCGTCGGACTACCAGCGCATCCTCGCCGCCGTGCGGCAGGCCGCCGGACCGGTCATGGCCCGGCAGGTCGGCGAGATGCTGGGAGTGGACGTCAGCGTGCGGGCCAAGCTGGAACCGCTGCGCGGGAAGCTGGTCAGACTGGCCGACCGCGGCTGGCTGCGCAAACTTCCCGACGGCCGGTTCACAACCCGTCTCTGACCAGGCACGCCGCCGCCCGGAGCGGGGCGCCGCAGGCGTAACCGGATTGCCCCCGGCAGCCGTTGGACCTGTGTGACGAAAACCCAAGAACCCGCCGAGGACACCTGCCCGCTTGTCTACCAGTGCCGTCTGCCGCTGTCCACGAGCACCGTCAACCACCTCGCCGACGTGCTGCGCCGCCGCCTGAAGGCGATACGGTCCAGGTTGCGGATCTTGCCGCCCGGGAGGATCGCGCTGATCGTCCTGGCCGTGCTGCGTTACGACCAGCGCCTCGCCGACATGGCCGGCGGCAACAACGTGTCCGAGACCACCGTCCGCCGCTGGCGCGACGAACTGATCGCGCTGCTCGCCGCGCAGGCCCCTCGTCTGGACCGCGCCCTGAAGAAGATCGCCGAGCGGGGCGGGGAGGTCGTCCTGATCGACGGCACCCTCATCCCCACCCAGCGCCGCACCGGAAGAGCCGACCGACGGAACTACTCCGGCAAACACCACCATCATGGCCTGCACTTTCTCGCCCTGACCTTCGAGAGAGGCCACTTGATCTGGATATCTGCGGCCCGGCCCGGCCGCACCTACGACATCAGCGCCGCCCGCCACGATCACGTCCTGGCTCACCTGCGTGCCGCCGACCTCGGGGCCCTCGCGGACCTCGGCTTCCGCGGCCTGGACAACGACATCCGTGACCCCGTGATCGCTATCGGCTTCACCGCGACCCGCGCCCGCAAGATCACCCCAGGCCAGAAGGACGCCAACCGCGTCCTTGCCACCGGACGAGCACCAGCCGAACACGGCTTCGCCCACCTCAAGAACTGGCCGACCCTCACCAAACTCCGCACCAACCCCGCCCGCGCCGCCCACCTCCTGCGCGCTCTGCTGGTCCTGACGAACCTCGAAGTCAACCGCTGACTGTCTTCGATGGGTGGAGAGGTCTCCCTGCAGGAAGGGGAGTCAGCTCCACTGTCGATATGCGCTCTAGCTGGATTCCTCGCTGCTGCGCCGATCCGTAGGTTTCACGTCATGACGCTTTCAACCAGGCACTTACCGCTCGTCAACCGGCGACGTGGTCTGTTCATCTTCCTCGGTGTCGCTTACATCGGCATGTGGGCGGCCATGTCACCACTCCTGGCCAGCGGTTACCAGCGCGGTGACGCACGCGAGGAGACTGGTGCACTGGAGCAGGTGTGCATCGCGGCCGCGATGTTGGCGCCTGCCCTCGCCGCAATCCTCGTCGTCCGCTGGGTCGAGCGCAGCGGCCGGGTGCGGGACACGCTTGCCCTGCGCTGGACGAAGCCCTGGGGGCGTGCTGCACGGGCGTGCCTGATGGCTTTCGTCGTCCCCGCCGGCCTCACCACGGCTGCTCTTGTCATCGGTACCTTCGCCGGCCGTTACCCGTTCGGTGGAGTGCACTGGAACGGGCTCGGCTCGTGGGCGGCCGCAGCGGTGTTGAACATGCTGGTGTCGCTTCCGCTGTTCTTCGGTGAGGAACTGGGCTGGCAGGGCTACCTTTTTCCGCGCCTCGCACAGGACGGTGACCGCCGGAGCCTGATACGGGCGTACGCAATCACCGGCGCGGCCTTCGCCCTGTGGCACCTGCCCACGCTGCTGATGGGCGGCCAGTACCCAGGTCGGCCCTGGTATGTTTCGGTGCCCGCCATGCTGGTGAGTTGCCTCCTCATCCTGCCCGTCTTCACATGGCTGCGTCTGCGCTCCGGCTCGGTCGTACCCGCCGTCATCGGCCATGCGTTCGTGAGTTCGGTGAGTGTCGCCATGGTCACGGAGTTCGCCGATTCCAAGGAAGCACTGGATCCCCTGCACATGAGCATGGCCGGATGGCCCGGCTGGATCGTCACAGGCGCGTTCGTCGCCTTCCTGGCGCTGACCGGCCGACTCCAGCCATCCTTCTACACGGCCCGAACCGTCCCTCACCCCGCATCGATCCGCAGACTGTAAGTGCGTGTTCTGCGGGGCCGACCACGGGCCGAGCCACCAAGGCCTGGGCAAGGCGGTGCGGGCTGAGAGTCCACGGCCAGGTGCTCATCCACATTGCGTGAACCCGTTGACGTACGTCCCACGCACCGCACCCGTCCAGGGGCGGAGCCACGCAAACGGACATTGGTGTTCCCATCCTGAACGTCCATGTCGAAAACACGCTGACAAACGATCTACTCCGCAGACTGCCGCACACGACCAGCGCGAGCACTCCGGAAGACCGTCACACCAGCCCTTTGACCTGTGACTTCAAGTTGGCGGGGGCTCTGTGCGGTGCGGCGCAATTCTTCGGGGGAGATGGACGCACGTGCACGATGTAGTTGAGATCCTCGGACTGATCTGGGTCGAGCCACACCTCTCGTTGCCATGTCGGGCTGGCCAGCGCCACGACCGCGGGCACGACGTGTCTACGCGCTCGGCAGCCACGGCGCCGTCGACCGCGTCCACGGCGCGGCCGAGCACGCCTTCGACGTCGCCAGCCGGCCCTCTGAGGTTCCCCCGAGATGCGGGGAATGGTGACAGCGGGTCAGATGGGTCTCATGAGAGGAGCCCAGACGATGCCTGCGCCGAGGAAGTACCCGCT
>NZ_JBFBCG010000137.1:0-10183 GCF_040683105.1 Streptomyces sp. NPDC051020
GAAACACATGATCAAGCAGAGGCCGCTCAGCTGTCAGGCGAACGACAAACCCCACCAAGAAATGATCTTGGTGGGGTTTAAAGCCAAGCTAAGAGCGTCCGGCAGTAGGCGCGCACCGGCGGTCAGTAGTGCCCCCGGATGAAGAGCAGGCACGAGCCGCGGTGATCACGGAGTTCTCCAAGCTCAGCGATCACCGGCAGGCTCGTGCCTGTCCTGCTATCAGAAGCCGTATCTCAACCAATGCCACGAAGTTAAGAGCTCCGCCACGGTGTCAAGTGCGGGAGGGATACCCCTGGAACGGTTCTCCTCTGCCGTAGCGAGCAGGTGGCAGGGGGGCGCGGCGGGGGCGGGGAAGACTTTTCAGGGGCAACAAAGCTCAGTCTTCGCCCCGGCTGACGAAGTGCGGGGCGGGCTGACCATGGATGGGGACGTATGCGCAGGACCACTCCTCGGGGGAGGAGAGACGAGGTACGCGCGAGCTCAGAGGCGTTGTCTCGGGCGAGCCGCGCCAGCGGTGGGCCGTCCGGGACCGACGGATGCGGTTGCGGACGGTGAGATTCGCATCCGTGAGGTCGACGAAGGTGCGACCGACCGCCGTAAGAACCGTCCCTACCGCGGCCCGGTGCGGCAGACAGGCTGCCTCAAGAGCCATCGGCTCTCTTGCCGTGTGCAGGGGACGGCGCCCCGTCCTTCCCCATTCAGCAGATGGTCGGACACCCTCCCTTCTCGTGAATCTCGGCGTGGCACCCGAGATCGGATTCCGTAGCATGTAGGAGGTATGTGGGTCAGCACCGCACGTGCAGAACATGGCCGACCTTGTCGCCCGTTCTCGGTGCAGTCCTGATTCATGGGTCCACAGGCACGCATTCCCTAGGCGACGCGTGCCCAACTACGTACGGAAATCCGGGCGCATCACCTAGATGGCTCTCAGCGCCCGGCCAAGGCAGCAGCCGGAATCAACGGTCCACAGCGAGTTGGCCGAACACTCACTAGACCATTTGGGTGCCTGAGGCATCCAGTGGGGAGAGGCCGGCAGGAATCCCCCACCCTGTATGCGAGGTCCGCCATGGCAGACATTGAAACCATTTCCTTTCCGCAGGACCGAACCTGCCCCTACCACCCGCCGACGGGGTACCGGCCTGCGCATCGAGGACCACAGCCGGTGTCGCCCGCCCGGCTCTTCGACGGCCGCACCGTGTGGCTCGTGACCGGGCATGCGGAGGCGCGAGCGTTGCTGGTCGACCCGCGGCTGTCGGCCGACCGGGAGAACCCTGCGTTTCCCGTGCTCACCGAGCGGGTGGCAGCGACCACTTCGCGACGCGTCGAACTGCTCGGTCTCGACGACCCCGAGCACAACGTTCAACGACGGATGCTGATTCCGAGCTTTACGGTCAAGCGCACAGCGGCCCTGCGGCCGCGGATCCAGGAGACCGTGGACAGACTGCTGGACACGATCATCGAGCAGGGCCCACCGACCGATCTGGTCAGTGCCTTCGCGCTGCCCGTTCCGTCCATGGTCATTTGCGCGCTGCTCGGGGTGCCCTACGCCGACCACGAGTTCTTCGAGTCGCAGTCACGCAGGCTGCTGCGCGGTCCCGCAGCCAGCGATATCGAGGCCGCGCGGGACGCACTCGACGACTACTTCCGAGCCCTGATCCAACGCAAACGGTCCGACCCCGGCGAAGGATTGCTCGACGAGCTCATCGTCCAACAGCTCGACACCGGGGCTGTCGACCACGACGAACTGGTCCGACTGGCCGAAATCCTGCTCGTGGCCGGTCACGAGACGACCGCGAACATGATCTCCCTCGGTACCTTCACTCTGCTGCAGCATCCCGACCAGTTGGCCCGGGTGCGCGCCTCCACGGACTTGATGCCTACTGCCGTCGAGGAACTGCTCCGCTTCCTCTCCATCGCCGACGGAATGTCGCGGGTGGCTACGCAGGACATCGAGGTGGGCGGGGTGACAATCCGGGCCGGGGACGGCGTCATCCTGTCCACGTCCGTGATCAACCGGGACGAGGCCGCATATCCCTCGCCGGACGAACTGGACCTCGGACGGAATTCGCACAACCACGTCGCGTTCGGCTTCGGTATCCATCAGTGCCTTGGCCAGAATCTGGCGCGGGCCGAAATGGAGATCGCGCTGCGCACGCTCTTCGACCGCCTTCCGGGACTACGGCTGGCGGTACCCGCCGACGATATCCCGTTCAAACCGGGTGACACTGTCCAAGGCATGGTTGAACTGCCCGTGGCGTGGTGACCGAAATCCGAACGGAAAGGACCCTGTTGTGATGCGGATCAGTATCGATACGGATGTGTGCATCGGCGCCGGACAGTGCGTGCTTGCCGCGCCGAAAGTCTTCACCCAGGACGACGACGGTTTCAGCAAACTGCTGCCGGACCACGAGGACGCCGCCGGCCCCCTCGTCAGGGAGGCGGCCCGCGCCTGCCCCGTACAAGCGATCACGATCGCATAGCCCCACGGCCCACACGCTGAGTGGACCACGTTGTTCCTGACGGCCGGTCCCCCCGGCCGCTGTCGCCGGGTGGCGTCGGCACACAGGACAGAAGCCCCGCACCCGCGCCTGCCGCGGGGATCCTGCGCAGGGCGTAGGCAGCCTGCGGGATACTCGCTACCGCTGACCGCCCCCGGCAATCAGGGGCACCGCGTGTTCAGGACCAGGTGAACGGTCGGCGAGGCGTTCCCGCAGGCCGCTGTCGACCACGTGGCCGTCCTCGTGAAGCTGCCGGCGGCTGACCTCGCGAAGTAGGACCTGTCGTCCCGGTCGGCCAAGGAGCACCGTACGCAGATCCGCGAGGCCCTCGGCTTCCGTCCGGCTGCCCCTGTTCGGAACTGCCCTTGACCACCCCCCGCGGCCCGCTCCGTCCAGGCTGCCGACGGGGTTGCCCGCACGCGAGGCTCCTGATCACGACGGTGCTGCTCATCAGGCGGATGGAGTGGCTGCGTGGCACGATGAGAGGAGTTGTTCCCAGCCGGTAGGTGGCGGGAGGGAGCAGATATGGAGATCAAGCCGCAGGCGGCTGTCATCCCCAAGGAGACGGGCGATCTCGAGCAGGGGAAGTACGGCCCCGTATTTCCGAAGACACCGGCGTGTTACGGGTTCACCATCGTCGCGAAGGTCAAGCCGGGCCGAGCCGAGGCAATCCGTGAGCACGGCAACACCCTGGCCGAGGCGCTGGAGCGGGATCCGTATCTTCTGGCGCCGCTGAAGCTGCACTACCTGCGCTGGGTACTCTTCGACGACGACACTCGTTTCATGTATCAGGGGATCTTCGACACCGACTTCGACAAGTACACCGAGGACGCCGTCGCCCTCTTCAGCAAGGCGGGGGTGAGCACGGCCTTCGAGAACCTCGAAGGGTTTCCCGAGGACTGGAAGACCAACCCCGAGGCGTTCGTCAGGTTCGTGCGTGAACACCACTGCCCGAGCTTCATCGAGTACGGCGAATATCCGTTCGTGACGGCCGACGAGATCAAGAAGGCTCTGCGGATCAAGAGCGCGCTGTCGGAGATGCTCGACCAACTGCAGTGAGAGCGGCTGCCGCAGGCTCGTCCCACTGTGGATCGGAGACGAGATGAACGAGGTTACGACCGCACGTACCTACAATCAGAACCACATCCCGCGTGAACACACGCCTGGTCGGCGACGGGTGAGCGTCTACGTCTCGTGGAGCTATCCAGCGGAGGCGGGCAGGAACCCTGCCGAGCTGGACAACCGGTTCTCCACCATGACCGAGGTACGGCGTGTGACCTGGCCCGCCTACGAGGACCCGAAGTGGTCCGAGCCGTCGCGGTTCCAGCAAGGCATCGCCGGTTCATTGGAGTTGTTCTTCTGGGCCTGGGTGCCGTTCCAGCAGTTCGTCGAGGAGACCACCGGACATCCCGTCCCCGTATACCAACGCATCGACCAGGCCGGTTTCCATACCCCGCTCGACGAGCGGGTACTGGCGGACACCGACACCTTGTTCGTATTCGGGCTGGATCACATGATCACAGGACAAGAGCCCGAACCCGGTGAGATTGAGGCGCTGCGCGCATTCCTTGAACGTGAGGACACCCGTCTGGTCCTGGGACCTCACCATGACGTCGGGGCATCGGACGATCTGACAGTGCGGGAGATCGAATACCGCCATCACGGCGATCCTTTGGTTCCCCGCCAGCAGCGGTTCGCCACCTATGTCCGGGGCTTGATGCAGGGACTCGGGGTACCCATCGAGAACCGCTACGGACTCCGTCCCGCCGTGCAGGGGCCGAACCGAATCGCCCCGTTCTCCGCGGTCCGCGATGCGGATACGAGAGGCTGGCTGGACGGGGTGACGAACTTCAACTTCCACCAGCACCTTCCGCATTACGCCGTGACGAGCGACGAGCCGGATGTCATTCAGCTGCTGGCGCGGCAGCCGATCGACACCTCCAGGCCCCATCCGTTCATCGAGGCAGGCAACACCGAGTTCAACATGTTCCTGTGGATGCCCCCGAGCAGTGAGCGGGCCGGCGATGTGCTGCTGGCGGACTCCACGATTTTCAGTTCGCTGTTCGGCGGCGACGAGAGTCTGCGGAATTTCTGGCGGAACCTCGTCACAAAGTAGTGACGCAAGGAGGCGCGAATGTGAGCACGAACGCGCGAGCCGCACTGGAGCTCGACGACATTCAGCGCGGGGTCCTCAGCCCTCGCCCTACGCCCTACGCGGCGACCTATGTGGTGTTCCGTATCGATGACCGGGCGCATGGACGGGAGCTGATGCGGCGCGCGAGTGCGGTGGTGACTTCCGCCGTCGACTCGGCCAGCCCCCTGGGGGAGACGTGGGTGAGTATCGCGGTCACCTCTCACGGGCTGAAGGCGCTGGGTGTGCCGCGCGCATCGGTGGACACGTTCGCCTGGGAGTTCCGCCAAGGGATGGCCGCCCGCGCCCAGGCGCTGGGTGATGTCGGCCAGAGCGCCCCCGAGCGCTGGGAAGCACCGCTGGGCACACCGGATGTCCATGTCGTGCTCACGGCGGTCGCGCCCGATGCCACGCGGTTGGAGGGGGCCCTCGATCGGGCCCGCGCCGCTTATGACCGGCTCCCCGGGGTGACCGCGATCTGGCGGCAGGACTGCTACGCACTGCCCACGGAGACCGAGCATTTCGGCTACCGCGACGGCGTCAGCCATCCTGCCGTCGAAGGAAGCGGCATCGCCGGGTCGAACCAGCTGGAGGTGCCGTTGAAGGCCGGCGAGTTCGTGCTCGGCTACCGGGACGAGATCGGCGGCATCCACACGCTGCAGCCGGAGGTACTGGGACGCAACGGCAGCTACGCGGTCTTCCGCAAACTCCACCAGCGGGTCGCCCTCTTCCGGCGCTATCTGCGGGACAACGCCACCGGCCCCAAAGACGAGGAACTGCTGGCAGCCAAGATCATGGGACGCTGGCGCAGCGGTGCACCGCTGGCGCTCAGTCCGCAGCACGACGACCCCGCTCTCGGCGCCGACCCGCAGCGCCGCAACACCTTCCTGTACGAGCAGGACGATCCGGTGGGCTTCACCACGCCCAGCGGCTGCCACATCCGGCGGGCCAACCCCCGCGACGCGTCGGTGGCGGGCGAAGTGCGACTCCACCGCATGATCAGACGCGGCGCCGCCTACGGTCCGCCGCTGCCTGAAGGACTGATGGAAGACGACGGGGCCGACCGCGGCCTGATGTTCGCGTTCATCGGGGCCCATCTCGGGCGTCAGTTCGAATTCGTGCAGTCCGAGTGGATGAACGACAGCGTCTTCTTCGGCGGGGGCAACGCCCGCGACCCCGTCACGGGATCCCACGACGGCGTGACCGGTTACACCATTCCCCAGCGGCCGGTGCGACGACATCTGCCCCCACTGCCGCGGTTCGTTGTCACCCGCGGCGGCGAGTACTGCTTCCTGCCGGGCCTCAACGCCCTGCGCTGGCTCGGCGATCTCCAGGACTGACACTGCGGTCACGCGCACCGTGGCACCGTTCCGAGGCGCTCCGCAGCCCGAGGAGACATGCCTCATGGGCACCCTGCACCTGTTGTTCAACGCCGTCACCGTGATCTTCATCGCGGCCACCATGTTCACTGCCGGCCTCGGGGCCACCGTCGCGGCACTGCGGGGCGTCCTCACCAACGTCCCACTGCTGACGCTGTCCCTGATCGCCAACATGGTGGCCATCCCACTGCTCGGTTGGGGCATCGGTGCCCTGCTCAGTCTGCCCACCGCGTCGTTCATCGCGCTCGTCCTGGTCGCCTCCTCCCCGGGCGGCCCCTTCGGCGCAAAGCTGGCCATGGTGCAAAAAGGCGACGTCGTCGCAGCCGGGGCCGTTCAGGTGCTGCTTGCAGCCATCGGCAGCCTCACCTTCGCCCCGACCGTCAACGGCATCCTCATCGCCGCCAAGGTCGGCACAGGCATCTCCCTCGACGTGGGGGCGCTGGTACGGACTGTGGCACTCCTGCAGCTCGTTCCGTTCGTTATCGGCCTGCTGCTGCGCCGCTACGCGACACCCAGCGCACAGGCGTGGCACCCCACCGCGGCCGCGGTCTCGAACGTGACATTCTTGATCGTGCTGGCGGGCATGCTGGTCGGCAACTGGCAGAACGTCGTCGCGCTGCTCGGCTCACGCACGCTGCTGGCCGGGTTCGTCCTCGCGGCCGCCGCCTTCGCCGTCGGCACACTGCTGTCCACAGGGCCGCCGGTGCGCCGCACCGCCATGGGAGGTGTCACCGCCGTACGCAACGCGGGGCCCGCCCTGGCCGCGATCGGCATCGCCTTCGCCGACCAGCCCGCCATCCTGGGCGCCCTCGCCGCAGCCTTGCTGAGCGGCCTGGCGGCAGCCCTGCCGATCGCTACCCTGCTCAGCAGCCGACGAAGCGGCCCCGGAAACCCGTAGAGCACGTTGCCCAGGCCACGCGTGGTTCACGAGCAATGCCACGCGCACGCTCTCCGGCACTCCTCCTTCGGGGCCGACGGCCCGGCGCGCCGCCGCATCGCAAGCCAAGGTCCACGATTCGCAGCCGCTCGGGCATCTCGACGTCGTTGCACAGGTCCTCCAGCGGGTGGTCGGCGTGTGCCGGAGCCGAGTGCAGAGGCCGGTGGCACAGGTCAGGTGCGAGGCCCGGGTCGCGGGTGTGGGGAATGGCCACAACGCCGGCCTAAAGGCATGCCTCGCCCGACAGTTCGCTGCCGTGTCCCCGTGGTCCAGGTCTTCGATCAATTGCCAAAAGGCGTTCTCGTTGACGGCGCAGAGCATGGCGCTTGAGTCTGACGGAATCCAGCGGCATCGGACCGGTTGCCGGCGCACAACCCAGGAACGGCATTGCCTCAGCACGTGGTGATGACTAAGGTTCTTCAGGTGACTGCCGGGTCGGCCATGAGCCATGCACGAGTGAGGTTCCCGGTCTCGGCGTGATGGCGAGGCGGGCAAGAGCCCCGCCCCCTTTTCCGCGTCTTCCTGCCTGGCGCCCGTATGTGGCGCCCATCCCAGCGGATCCCAAAACCCGGAGACACACCTCACACATGCCGAACAACAAGAACTACCCGCACGAATCCGCACTGATGGCGACCGCCGTCCAGCTGAACCACACCGCCGTCTACGCCACAGACCGGCAGCTGTCGGCCGAGTTCATCGCCGCGATACTGGGGCTGCAGGTCGGTGCTCCATTCGGGCCGCTCCTCCCCGTCGACCTCGGCAACGGGGTGACGCTCGACTACTACGAGAAGCGTGACGAGCCGATCCAGTCGCAGCACTACGCGTTCCTCGTGCCTGACGAACAGTTCAACAACATGATCGCCCGTCTGGAAGCGGTTGGAGTCACCTACTACGCCGATCCCAGCCACACCGAACCCGGTCAGATCAACCGCCTGTTCAGCGGTCGCGGCGCGTACTTTGACGACCCGGACGGCCACAACATGGAGATCATGACCCGGCCCTACCTCCGCCCCTAGGTGTAGTAGGTCCTGTCGTCGAACTGCCGTCGTCGCTCGAAGGACGGCCACGCCGCATCTGGTGTGCGATCGCACGTTGCCGGCGTGCGTGCCAGACGCCATGCGACTGACGGCAGACGGCGGTTCGACGACAGAACCTAGAGGCCCCGGTTGCCGTCCACATGGAGGACGACCTTGCCGCGCGGGTGCTCGGTCACAAGTACCTCGTAGGCCGCGCGGGTCTCGGTGAGTGGCACCACGCGGTCCACCACCGGCGTCAGACGGCCCTCGTCAATCAGTTCTGCGATGGCCACCAGACCGGCCCGGTCGGGTTCGACGATGAAGAATAGGGCTCGGACTTCGTGGGTGGCGGCCTTCTCAGGGTCCGGGGGCTGCACGATGCTGATGAGGGTTCCGCCGGGCCGCAGCGTCGCCCAGGAGCGCTCCTGCGTCTCTCCGCCCACCAGGTCGAGCACCACGTCCGCGTCCCGTACCAGGCCCTCGAACCGTTCGGCCCGGTAGTCGATGACCCGCTGCGCGCCGAGCGCGGTGACGAAGTCAATGTCACGCGAGGAAGCGGTGGCCGTCACGCGCCCGCCCAGGGCCGTAGCGATCTGCACGGCGAAGGTGCCCACGCCGCCGGCGCCGCCGTGAACCAGGACGCGCTGTCCCGGTTGCAACTCGGCATGGTCGACCAATGCCTGCCATGCGGTGAGAGCCGCGAGCGGTACAGCGGCCGTGCGGTCGTGGTCCAACCGGGACGGCTTCGCGGCGAGCATGCTTGCGGGAACGGCAACATACTCGGCTGCCGCACCGTCGCGGGTGAAGGGGGTCAGCCCGTAGACCTCGTCACCGACAGCGAGATCGGTCACTCCGGCACCGACTTCGACCACAACGCCGGAGACCTCGTGCGAGGGAATGGTCGGCGTTCGGTCGCGCCCCGTCCCGTCAAGGCTGTCGGTCCAGCTGGCGTCCCATTCGAGTTCGCCGGCGGTGATGGAGGCTGCGTACACCGCGACGAGCACTTCGCCGGTGGTCGGTTCGGGGCATGGGGCCGACTCGTAGACGAATTGTTCCGGACCGCCCCGCCGGTGGGCCCGGACGGCGTGCATCGTACTGGTCATGAGGAGATCACTCCCGTGATCGGACCGACCTCAGTCGGTCATAGCGGCCCAATCACTCCTTGGGCGGCGGCTCGCTCCTCATCAGGCCCTCTCGGTTGTCTACCCGCTCTTGCAACGGCGTGTTCTGCAGCATGCTGGTCCTGGGCGAATTGAAGCAGGACAGCTGGTTGCTCGCCGTAGCCACACGCTCGTTTCGGCCGCGTGGAAGGATGAGCCCCTGTGGTCGCGACTGACGTTCGGGGACGAGTTGCGGGCCGAGCTGGGATCACCCAGGCGCTCTCGCAGACTGGGCAGCAGCCCGCGCTCACGTGTGTGGCGCGTCGAGCTGCCCGGGACATCGGCAGTGGTGAAGCAGATCGCCGACGGCCCCGATGCCGACGAACGATTCGTCCGCGAGGTAACAGCCCTGCGGCTCGCCGCCCGAGCTGAAACGCCCGTGGTGCCCGCGCTGCTGGCCACCGATCCCGGCGAGCGGGTGCTGGTGCTGGAGCATCTGGATCACCAACGCCCATCCAGCGACCGGATCGTCGACTACGCAGCCGCATTGGCACGGCTGCATGCCACCGCCCGTCCGGAGGACGTTGGGGTACTTCCCCCATGGCAGGGCCCTACCCAGGCCGACATCGACTCGTTCCTCAGGCTGGCCGTGGCTCTCCACGTTCCTGTCATGCCTGGCGTTTCCGACGAACTCGATGGCCTCGTGAACCGGCTCGGCCAGGTATCCGGCCACGCTCTTCTCCACGGGGATCCCTGTCGTGGGAATGACCTCCACACCGCCACGGGCGCCGGCTGACCGCCAGCCACAGCCCTCTGAGCGGGGTGAGCAGCCTCACCGCCGCCATGCGCCAACGAATGCTCGCTCGCTGGCCCGCACTTCAGCCAGTCCCGACAAAGCGACCTTAGACCGACCGGCACCCCGGAATCGTCGGCGAATCACCGACATGCCGACGTGTCTCGTGCTCAGCCCGGATCCACCGGCTTGATGCCCGTGGATAGTGCTTCCGGAATCGAAGAAGTGCCTTGTGACCTGCGATGATGGGGTTTCTCTAGGACCACATCAGGCACGATCAGCAAGGCACTTCCGAGATGCAACCCTCCCATGCCGCCACGGCGGTCTCG
>NZ_JBFBCG010000138.1:0-10179 GCF_040683105.1 Streptomyces sp. NPDC051020
TCAGGCGAGTACTTCGACGTCCCCAACGGGAACTCCTGTCCTATGGATCTTCACGATCCAATGATCAGGGTGTCCACGATCAGGGGCAAAGGCCCCCCTTCTTCTTGCGGTTGGCTGCCTGGTCGGCCTTCTCCGGGATGACACTGCGGATGCGGCGTCGCCGCAGGTAGGCGCGGTTCGCGCGGGAGGTACGCCTTGTCGGCGGCGACCGCGCCGGGCCGGATGCGCGGGCGGCCGACCGGTCCGCGAACCTTGACGCCTTCCAGCACCGGGACGAAGCGGGGACTGTCGGCGGCCTGCCCCGGAGTGACGACGAACGAGTGGAGGCGGTCAACGTGGAACTGGCTGCCATCTCCGGTGTCGTTGCGTGGACATCAACGTCGCGGCAGGCCGGGTGAGCGTGCTCAGCAACCGTGCGGTGGAGGAGGCCTTGATCCGCATCCGGAAAGCGCCGACGCCCCCCTTCCCGCCCGGTTCGCCGGGCGGGAAGGGGGGCGTGCATGGGGCCGTGACGGGCTCCCTGACGGGGCGTCGCCTGGCCTCTGGCGGTTCAGGCGCCGCGCTGGTGGAGCTCCAGGTCCGCGGCCACGGGGCGGTGGTCCGACGCATCCGTCGCGACCTCCTGGGCACCGACCATGGTGATGTCGGGGGAGACGGTCACAAAATCGATGCGCTTGGACGGGTTGATCGCCGGGTACGTCCCGCCGCCGTTCGGGGCGGCGTCCCGCAGCTCCTTCCACAGCGGCGCCAGCTCCGGGGCCTTCGCCCCGGCGTTGAAGTCACCGACCAGGACCTTCGGTCCGGAGTCCTCGGCAAGCACATTGAGCATGTCCTTCACCTGGGCGCTGCGGACCGACGGGTTGGCCCGGTAGTCCAGGTGCGTGGAGTAGACGTGCACGTGCGAGCCCTTGACGTTGACCGTCACCTCGGCGAAGCCGGGCGCGGGGGCCGGCACCGGGTTGGGCGTCTGGGTGGAGAGCCGGGTGATCTCGTGGTTCTCGGCCTCGAGCACCGGGTAGCGGCTCAGCACGGCCACGCCGTACTGTGCCCGGTCCCCGCCCGCGGTGGCCGGGTCGTTGTCGTAGATCGGTGCGAAGAACACGTTCATGTCGAGCTTCTCGGCCAGCGCATGGGCCTCGTCGACGAAGTTGCTCCGGGCGCCCCAGTGCACGTCGACCTCCTGGAGGCCGACCACGTCGGCGTGCAGACCGCGGATGGCCTCCGCGGTGCGGTCGAGGTCGAAGACGTTGTCCTCGCCGGCTCCGGCGTGGATGTTGTAGGTCGCCACCCGCAGCGGCACCGCCGGAGCCGCCGACCCGGGGATGTTGGTGCCCCCGGCCGTTGCCGGCGCCGCTGCGGCGAGCACGGCGGCGGCGGCGAGCGCGGCAGCGGCGGCACGGTTGCCGCGGACGGAACGTCGGACGTTGAGCTTCATTGATTTCTCCGGATCAGATGGTGGTGAGGCCGGCACCGAACGGGAACAGGGGCGTTCCCGGGTTGGCAGGGTCGGGGATGGTCACAGGGAGGCGTCCGGCGGGCTGGATGGCTCCGGTCAGCACCCCGGCGAGGGAGTGCATCGCCACGTCGTTGAACGCGTAGGTGGTGAGGTAGGCGGGCGCCTCGGGGAAATACATCACGTCGTACGGGTCGCGCACGGCCACCGTGACGACCCGCGCGCCGGACGCCAGCAGCGCCTTGACCAGCTTCTGCTGACCGGCATCGCTGTTCGCGCGGTTGGTGAGCACCACTGTGGTGTCGTGGGACTGCGCGGCCGCGACGGCGGCGTTGATGCGCGCCTGGGACGGCTTCGCCCCGGTGCTCAGGACGTCCACCGTCAGGCCCCGGCGGGTGAGCGCCTTACCCAGGGCCGCGGTGGTCGTCGGCGTCGCCGGGTCGTCCCATCCGGTGACCAGCACCGCGTCGGCCGATCGAAGCGGGAGCGCACCCGCGTCGTTGCGCAGGAGCGTCGTGGTGCGGGCGGTGATCCGCTCTGCGGTGGCGAGGTGGTCCGGCGTGCCGACCGTGCCTGCGACGGCCGCGGTGTCGACGAAGGGCGAATGGACGACTCCGCGGCGCCACTTCAGCCGCAGCACCCGGGCCACCGACTCGTCGATGCGACGCTCGGTGAGCTCACCGTTGTGGACCGCAGCCAGGACCGCGTCATAGGCGACCTTCATCACCGGCGGGTTGACGAGCACGTCGACGCCCGCCTTGAGTGCGAGCACTGGCACCCGCTCGTCGCCGTACTTCTGCCGCACGCCGGCCATACCGAGCGAGTCGGTCACCACGACGCCGTCGTAACCGAGCTCCTCGCGCAGCAGCCCGGTGAGGATCGGGTGGGACAGGGTGGCGGGGTCGCCGGACGGGTCGAGCGCCGGCACGACGATGTGGGCGGTCATGATCGAATCGGCGCCCGCGGCGATGGCGGCCCGGAACGGGGGCAGGTCGATCCGGTCCAGCTCCGCACGGGAGTGGCTGATGACCGGCAGTCCACTGTGGCTGTCGACCGCGGTGTCGCCGTGGCCGGGGAAGTGCTTGAGGGTCGCGGCCACACCGGCGCCCTGGTAGGCGCGCACCTGCGCGACCACCATCTCGGCGGCCATCTTGGGGGATTCGCCGAAGGACCGCACCCCGATCACCGGGTTGGCCGGGTTGATGTTGACGTCGGCCACCGGCGCCAGGTTCTGGTTGACACCGACGGACCGCAGCTCCTGGCCGGTGATGCCGGCAGCAGTGCCCGCGTCGGCGACACTGCGCCCGGCGGCAAGGGCCATGTTGCCGGGGAACTGCGTGGCCGGCGGACCCAGGCGTACCACCGCGCCCTGCTCCTGGTCGATGCTCAGCAGCAGCGGCACTCCCGACCGCTGATCGAGAGCCACCCGCTGGATTCCGTTGGACAGACCGGCGACCTGCTCGGGCGCACGGGTGTTGCCGGCATAGGCGAAGTACACAAAGCCGCCGAGGTGGTAATGGGCCACCGCCTGTGCCGCGTTGTCCACCCCGAGGAAGGACTGGTTGGTGCGGACCGCGTCCGGGTCGGTGGTGTCCGCGGTCTCGCCGTATACACGGGTGGTGAACAGCTGGCCGACCTTCTCCTCCAGCGTCATCCGGTGCAGCGTGGCATTCACCCAGCCGGTCTCGGCCTCAGATGCGGGCGGCACGGTGGCGGCCGTGGCGCGGGATGCGTGCAGCGCGACCGCGGTTGCCGCAGCGGCGCCGGCCGCGAGGATCGAGCGACGGCTGACGGAACGTTCCGGAAATGGCATGCAGTGCTCCCTCGATACGAGGCCGGAACCGCCTCACCGGGGCGGACCAGCGACGATCCGAGACGCTACGGATCTTCGGTGAACCGCTGGAAACAGACCACGGGCGTGAATACGACGAGCCAGTGAGCGGGCGTGGGCGGTGGTCAGGGCGGACCAGGCGGGGTCGGTGAGGATGCGGTTGGCGTGGTCGGGGATGGCCATGCGGAGGTCCCGTGGGGCTCACCCCGAGCTGGTTGAGACGCTCGAAGAATTCCGGGTCAAGGTTGTGGAACAGGTGGGAACCGTGCCTGCGATCCGCATCCATGACTGAGGCGCAGCCAACGCCCTGCCACGGGGTGGCTGATTCCAGCGCCCCGGTCACCTACGCGGAGGGCCGCGGTGGCGTCACCCGCTGCTGTGTACGGGCTCGCCGGTCTGGGGCCACGAGGTGGAGCGTCGGCCGATCCGGTCTGGGCATCAGGATCGATACGAGTCGTCGGCCGTTCCCGCCGCCGGGCGGGGGCGGGGGCTATGGGGCCCGTGTCACCCCGCCCTGACCTGTGGTGGACGATCGACGACGGTTTCCTGGGATGGCCCCATGGCCTCCATCACCCGACGCTCCTCCAATTCCGCCGACCGGCGCGCCGCGCTCGAGAATCGGATCGCGTCCGTGCTCGAGACCCGCCTGCGGGACGGTGTGACCTTCACCGAGCTCAGTGTGGAGCAGATCGCGAACGCCGCCGGGATCTCTCGATCGACGTTCTACCTGTACTTCCGCGACAAGTCCGATGTGCTGCTTCGCCTGACCGGCTCGCTGAAGGAGCGGAGTTACGAGATTGCGGCGTCCTGGGAGCCCGACGGCGGCGTCGACGGCCTTGCGCGTGCCTACGTGCAGATCCTGCGCCATTACCGGGAACACGAGGCTCTGCTCGTGGCGATCAACGAGGTGGCCGCGTACGACCCTCAGGTGCACGAGGTGTGGACGGCGGACCAGCACCGCTTCATCGACAACCTGGTGATGGTGCTGAGGACCGAGCAGCAGCAAGGCAGGACGCCGGCGGACATCGACCCGAAGCTGGCAGCCAAGCTGATCGTCCAGGGCGGTAGCCAGGTCCTTGCGCAGCAGGTGTCCGGCAGCGACGGAAGCGACGACGAAGCCGTCGCCCGCGAGCTGGCCCGCTGCTACTGGTACGGCGTTTACCGCCGCCCGGAAAGCTGACCGTCACTCAGCTGTTCGGAAAAGCTCCCGACCGAAGGTCCTCAACGAGCCGAGCCAATGTCAAGACACATTGCTGGACAGGGTGTCCAACGCGTTCTGGGGTGAGATCGAAGATGAGGGGACTGAGCTCTCCGTGAGCGCCCGTGGAGGATCACGTTGTCCAGCCATGCTTTGAGGGCAGCGGGGATCGTGTAGTTGTACATCGGGGCGCCGATCAGTACCGCATCGGCCTGCTCCAACTCCCTTATCAGCTCCGGGCGTTCGGCGAAGGCGGAGGCCTGCTCGGCCGTGTGGGCGTCCGGGGCGGCGAACCCGGCGGCGTGGGCGGCGGCGGTGATGTGCGGGACGGGGTGAGCGGCGGGGTCACGGTAGATCACCGTGCCCTGCGGGTGCTGCTCCTCCCAGGCCCTGCGGAAGGTCTCGGTCACGGCGCGGGAGGCGGAGGCGCTGCCCGGGAACACGGACGAGTCGATGTGCAGCAAGGCAGCCATGGCGTCACTCCAGTGAAGGAAGAGTGGGGTGGTGCAAGGGACAGGCAGGTGCCCGTGGCGGTGCCGCGGGCACCCGTTCGGTAGGAGATGGGCGGGTGGTTCAGGCCCGCCACTGAGGGCGCAGTACCCCATCGGGGTCGTAGCGCTGCCACAGCTCGGTGACGCGGGTTCCGGTCGCTCCGGGGTAGGCGCGGGCGAAGGTGGCCTCGTCGGGCGTGCTCTCGAAGTTCACGTAGGCGCCGTCGGCGTGGGGGTCGATGGAGCCCCAGGCGGTGGCCAGTGCACCGCGGCCGTCCGGGGGGAAGGCCGAGCCGACCACGAGGGTGTTCTGGTGGCGGTGGGCGAAGGCCGTCGCCGAAGGATCCGGATCATGGGCTGCGCCGCCGAGCGATCGCAGCTGGACCAGGATTGGATGCGGGCCCGCCGACGCCGTGGCCAGGGCGCGGGCGGCGTCCGGAGTCATGTCCGTGAGCAGTCCGTTGGTCGTGGCGGTCGCCATCTGTCCGTTGTTGGCGTGCAGGTGCTGGGTGGGGACCAGTGCCGTGTACGGGGCGACGTGGGCCTCCTGGGCCGTCACGTCTCCGATGCCGAGCAGCGGTTCGACGGCTTCGCGGATGGTGGACGGACTGTCCGAGGACACCACGGCGGTGATGAAGGCGGCCGTGCTGGTGCCCCGCGAGGCCAGCATCACCGCCGTCGACAGCTCGCGCGGAGCCTCCCGCACGACCTCGGCCCAGCGCCGCAGCGTCTCCCCGGCCGGGTCCACCGCCGCGACCAGCTGTACGTAGCCGATGTCGCCCAGCTCCATGGCCTCGATCTCGAAGGCGACCGCGATCCCGGCTCCCGCGCCGGCCCCGCGCATCACCCACAGCAGGTCGGGTTCGGCCTCCGCGTCGGCGCGTACGAACGTACCGTCGGGCAGGACGACCTCCACGGCACGGACGTGGTCGACGGTGAGCCCATACGTGCGTACCAACCAGCCGACGCCGCCGCCGGTGGCGATGCCGCCGACGCCGACGTTCCCGTGGTCGCCCGAGCTGATGGCGAGGCCGTGCGGGGCGAGTGCCTGGGCGACCTGGGCCCAGCGGGCGCCCGCCTCGACGCGGACGAGGCGGGAAGCGCGGTCGATGACCTCGACCCGGTGCAGCGCGCTCAGGTCGATGACGAGCCCGCCGTCGTTGGTGCCACTGCCGGACAGGCCGTGCCCGCCGCTGCGGACCGCGACCCGCAGCCCCGTCTCTCGCGCGATCCGCAACGCGGCGCCGACGTCGCCCGCGGACTCGGGCACGACGACGGCGGCCGGGCTGCCCACGGTGGTGTACGTGGACCGGAGCATCCGGTATCGCCGGTCGCCGGGGGTAACCACCTTCCCGGCCAGCTCGCCCGGCAGGGTGCCGAGGGAGGTGTTCATCGCTCGCTCCTTCCGGCGTCGACGCGCTCGCGCACGGCGGGCACGACCTCGTCGGTGAAGAGCGAGAGCTGCCGCTCGGAATCGGCGGCGGGCCAGAAGACGAAGGTGTCGAAGCCGAGTTCCAGGGTCCACTCGGTGAGGGTGTCCACCCACTGCTGCACATCGCCCACGAGCCCGCGTCCGGTCCGGTGCCCGCCGAGCGAGCCGATGGCGCCGGTCACGTTGTAGACGCGCCGCAGCGCCCTCGGGTCGCGCCCCGCTTCCACGGCCGCCTCGTCGATGATCCGCTGCCGGGACGGCACCTCCTGCGGCGGAACGTAGATGTTCAGCGGGGAGATCCAGCCGTCGGCGACCCGGCCGGCCAGGGCGAGCATCTTCGACTTCTGGGCGCCGAGCCAGAGACCGACCGGCTTCGGGGGCACCGGTCCGGCGTGGTAGCCGTCGATGGAGTGGTAGGGGCTGTGCAGCTGTACGCCGCCGCCGGCCAGGGCCGTACGCAGTAGCCCGAGGGACTCCTCGGCGTACGCCACCATGTCCTGGCCGCGCCGCGCCGGACCGCCCATCGAGGCGATGGCGTCGGGGATGCCACCACCGCCGACACCGAGCTGGACCCGGCCGTCGGTGAGCACGCTCAGCGACGCCGCGCCCTTGGCGAGCATTACCGGCGGCCGCAGCTGGAGATCTGCGACATCGGTGAGGAAGGAGATCCGGCTCGTGAGGGCGGACAGGTGGGAGATCAGCGTCCAGGCCTCAAGGTGACCGGGCTGGTACGGGTGGTCCTGGACGGCGATGTAGTCGAGGCCCGAGTCCTCCGCCCTGCGGGCGAGGAGGCGGGTCTGAGGCCATGCCCCGGCGGAGGGTTCGAGGCTCACTCCGAAGGAGAGCGGGCGTTCGTAGTCGGTCATGGGTCTACAGTCCTCCGGATCGCTTCGAAGCCGAAACGATGGGTAAGGTGCTAATCTTTGGTAAGTGGATGCGATTCATGACGACACCTGCCCGAGCTTCGAGGGCACCCTCGAACTGATCGGACGCCGCTGGACCGGTTCGGTCCTGCAGGCCGCAGTCCAGGGCGCCCGACGCTTCGGCGAGTACCGGGCGCTGATCAGCGGTGTCTCTGACCGGCTGCTCTCCCAGCGCCTGAAGGAACTAGAGGCGGCGGGCCTCATCGAGCGCACCGTCATCCCCACCACGCCGGTGCAGATCCGTTATCAGCTGGCCCCCGACGGCCAGGACCTGGTGGACGCCTTGCGGCCGCTCGCGCAGTGGAACATGCGGCGCGGTGCGCGCCCCCGGGGCGCAGGGCGGGTCCCGGCGGCGTGACGTCCCGGATCAGGCGTCGGACGCGAGGGATATCTCCTCCAGCAGGGCGGCCAGTTGGACCGGCTGTGACAGGAACGGCGAGTGGTCGGCGACCACGCGGTGCACGGTGTCGGACCGCTCGGCCAGCCCCCGCTGTCTCTCCGCGGGCAGTGCCTGGTCGTTCTCGCAGATGACGTACGCCGACGGAACGGCGTGCCACCCCACCTCGGTGAGGGCATCGCTGAAGGACCTGGCGCTCTGGGGCACCAGCCGCTTCACCGCCTCCTCGGCCTCGTCCTGGGGCAGGTCCCCGTAGAACATGGCGATCGGGTTGTCGGGCACGGACTCGTAGTCCTTCGGCTCCGAAGGGGCCGACACGCCGTGGAAGCCCAGGAGATGAGCTGGTCGATAGTGAAGGGCAGGGAGCGGAGGCGCCGGCCCGTGGCGTGGCGGACGGCGTTGCCGATGGCCGCGGCGAGCCCGACCAGACCGACCTCGCCGACGCCCTTGGTGCCGACGGCCGTCGCACGGTCGGGGCCGCCCACGAAGAGCACCTCCATGTCGGGCACGTCCGTGTTGTGACGAAGCCCCGCCATGCTCTTGGCGGGGCTTCGTCGTGTGCGGCACGGGAGCAGCCCTGGGCTCCCTGTTCGTCACCCGCTTTGCTCTGCCGTACTGCCCTGCGGCTAGTTTGTGTGCAGGACAGGTACTCAGGCCCGTGGTGGCAGAGGTGCACGGGGGACGGGAGGTCGGGAAGAGTGTCGCTGCGCGCAGGTGATCCAGCCGAGATCGGCGGCTATCCGGTTGAGGCGCGGCTCGGCTCGGGTGGCATGGGCACGGTCTTTCTGGCCCGTACGAGTTCGGGGCGACCTGTCGCGATCAAACTGATCCACCAGCAGTTCGCGGGGGACGACGAGTTCCGTATCCGTTTCCGGCAGGAGGTGGCGGCGGCGAGACGGGTGAGCGGCGCGTTCACCGCCGCCGTGGTCGACGCTGCCCCTGAGGCCGAGCAGCCGTGGATGGCGACGACCTATATCGAGGGGCACACGCTCGCCCAGCGCATCGCCACGAAGGGCCCGTTGAACGGAGCGGAGCTGAGGAGGCTCGCCATCGGGCTGGCGGAGGCGCTGCGCGACATCCACCGGGTGGGGGTCGTCCACCGTGACCTGAAGCCCTCGAACGTCGTGCTCTCGCCCGAGGGCCCGCGCGTCATCGACTTCGGCATTTCGCGCGCCATGGACCAGCAGACGCTGACGATGACAGGGCGGGTCATCGGTACGCCGCCCTTCATGTCGCCGGAGCAGTTGCAGGCGCCGCGTGGTGTGGGGCCGCGGTCCGATGTCTTCTCGCTGGGGACGCTGCTGGTGTACTCAGCGACGGGCCACGGGCCTTTCGACGCGGAGAGCCCCTATATGACGGCCTATCAGGTGGTCCACGAGGAGCCGTCGCTGGGTGCCGTGCCGGTGGCTTTGCGTGCGGTCGTCGAGTCGTGCCTGGACAAGGAGCCCACCGGGCGCCCCTCGGCGGACGAACTCCTCGTGCTGCTGCGGGACCTGCCGGCCGACCTCGGTGGGACCGACGCGAACGGGGTTGGCGCGGGTTGCACCCGTGACATGATCACCCAGCATCACTTCGCGACGCGGGCCACCCCGGCGCCGACTGCCCCGACCACCGCCCCGGCCGGTCCCGATACAGGGAGCACCGGCACCCGCATCGGCCGCCGTCTGCGTCACCGATGGCGTCCTGTGCTCGCGGCCGCGGTCGCGGTGGCAGCGATCGGCGGGGGAGTCGCCGCACTGACGGCGGGTGGCTTCGGGGGGAACAGCGGCGGCGACAAGGGCAACAGCGTTGCGGCGCCGGGTGCCGCACTTCCGGACGGCTTCAAGCCGTGGCGCAAGACCGTGCAGGGCGGTCGCGCGGACATCCCGGACGAGCTGCGTTGCGTCGCGCGCCGCGACGCGCTGTTCTGCGGGGGTGGCGGTGTCGTCGCGACGCGTATCAGAGTCCTGGACGGCTCGCGGGTGTGGACGGTGAAGAGCCCGGGCGTCCCCGTCCAGGGCATGCACCTGGTGGGCGCCACCGACGACACGGTGCTCGGTTACCGCTTCGCCGCCCAGGACGCCCCGCAGGACCCTCCCAGCGAGGTGGTGGCCATCGACGCGAACAACGGCCGGGAGCTGTGGTCCGTGCCGTCCGGCGCCCAGTCGCAGGCCGTCACGGGTCGGAATCAGGACGCCCTTGTGGTCGGCTCCGCCGTCGTGACGGTCGACGCTTCCAACTCCCGCTTCGAGGCCCGGGATGCGCACGGCGGTGAGGTCACCTGGACGACGTCGTTTCCCGCGGGTACGCAGTGCGCTCCCGTCCCGATGGGCCCACAGCTCTTCGCGATGTGCGCGACACATGCGGAGGTGGATGCCTCAGAGCCTGTCGGGTGGCTGATCATGCGTGATGCGTGACGGTCGTGATCTGCCTTCCGGGCATGGCGACGGCCCCGGAATGATCACGTGGTGTGTG
>NZ_JBFBCG010000139.1:0-10126 GCF_040683105.1 Streptomyces sp. NPDC051020
GATAAACCAACGTTCCCTCGACGATGGGGAGTTCGCCTTCGTGGTCAGCCCAGGAGCCGCGCCGGTCCAGCTTGGGGTGCAGGCGGCCCCAGCAGGGGGCGAGGACTTGGCCGAAGCGGTCGTGGACGCCGGCCGAATCCTGGACCGGCGCCGGATAGGTCGCGGCCTGGGCCAGGCGGGGTCTCCGACATCTCCCGCCAGCTCAAGCTGATGGCCAAGGAGCTGAAAGTCCCTGTCATCGCACTGTCCCAGCTCAACCGCGGGCCCGAGCAGCGCACCGACAAGAAGCCCATGGTCTCCGACCTGCGAGAGTCCGGCTCGCTGGAACAGGACGCCGACGTGGTGATCCTGCTGCACCGCGAGGACCAGTACGACAAGGAGTCCGCACGCGCGGGCGAGGCCGACCTGATCGTCGGCAAGCACCGCAACGGGCCGACCGCGATCATCACGACCGCGTTCCAAGGGCACTACAGCCGCTTCGTCGACATGGCACAAGACCTGCCCGCGTGATTGTAGGTTCTCAAATCCCGTGTCATTTTCTCAGTTGCCGTGTCATACGGACGTCAGTTCCTGAGAGTGCCCAGGTCAGCGGCTTGCCGACTGACGAATGGGCCGAGGAAATGACACGGATCTGAGACGGCCGACGGATGACACGGCGTGAGACACCGGAAGAACCAGCAGGTCACGGCATCGGCAGATGACACGGAGATTGAGAACCTACATCCAGCGTGACCACATGCCCCGCCAAGCCGCCTAGGCGCGCCCCTCGCTGACGATCACCCACTCCGGAGTCCATCCGGTCACCCGGGGTGGAGATCGGCTCTCAGCAGCCCGTACAGACGATCAACGACAGGAGTAGTTCCGTGGGCATCATCGGCGACAGCCTCGACGAGGCCGCCGCGAGCACCGCGACTCGCCCGATACCGAAGTCGGCCGGCGCCCAGATACGGTTCCTCGTGAGGCACGAGAAGGGCTCCACCCGGATCGTCGCCCGGCGTCTGGGCATTTCCCAGCGCACGGTGGAGCGTTACCTCAAGGGCCAGATCAAGACCCCGCGCCCCGACCTCGCCGCGAAGCTCGCGGCCGAGGTGCGCAAGAACTGGCAGCCGCGGGTGCGTGAGCGGGCGAAGCGGCAGGCCGCGACGTCGACCGGCATCGTCATCGAGACCCGGGCGAGGTTCGGGTTCACCGCGGCGCCCGGCACGTCCGACGACGGACGGATCCGGCGCATCACCCAGCACCTGCCCCCCGAGTACGCGGCCCGCCTCTTCGACGCCCAGGCCGGCGGCGCGGCCGACGAGCAGCTCCAGGCCGTCCTCGCCGAAGGCCTCCAGGAGCAGTACTTCAAAGATGGCGGCCGCCGAGCGGAAGGCCTCCTGGTGGAGTTCACCGACATCGACTACATCGAGCTCGACTACGCATGAAGCGCCTCGGGCAGGGGATCGCGTCGAAAATGTGACTGAGCGCTTCACTTGGCCAGTGAGTGGTTGATTTGGCCACCTGAGCGTTCGGCTTGCGGTCAGTGCCTTGTGCCGGGACATGGGCGACAGCGCTTCCGCTCGGAGCTGATCTCTTGGGAGACGAGCCGATGCTCAGGACCGTTGCCGACCGCGCCCGGATGAAGCCAGCCGCCCCGAAATCAACTGGGCGGCCGGTCCAGACCGTGTAAGGATGCCGGTTCAGGACAGGACAGGGGAGGCGGGGGCGGTTTGGGACTGGACTACAGCTACGAGATCTTCATGCCCCCTCGGAACGTTGTGAGGGCACTGACCCGGCTGGCCGAGCTCGCCCCACAAGGCCGCGACACGCCGCCGCTCCCGGTGACCTTGCCGGGCGGAGAGCAGTTGATCGTGCCGTTCACCTCGAACTTCAAGAGCGAGCCGGTCGACTGTTCAGCGGGCGGCACGCTCGAGCTGGACACCTTGATCGTAATCGGCGTTGACGACGCGATGCGCGAGTTCTTCCTCCGCGATTCCGACAGGGTCGACGAGCGGGGACGAGTGGCGGTCGGGTACATCTACCTGACTGTCAGGTTCTCCCCGGCATGGCACCCGAACTTCGCGTCGCTGCAGTTCACAGCGGCCACCTCGGGCATGAGCCGGATGTTCGTGCAGTCCGCGAGCGTCAGGAAGGTGTTCACTGACCTCACCGCCGCCACCGATGGTGTGTGCTGCCTGCTCGATACCGAGACGGACATCTTCGACATCTGCTGGCTCAATGGCGAGACGGTCAGTGGTGAGACTGTTCCGGGCGCCCGATTCTCGCGCTTCCACGATCTCGTCGCCTCCTGGCGCGAGCCGGTGGAGTAGAACGGGAACCACGCCCACAGGGGACGCAGTGCAGGTGTCCGCGGGCCAATCTTGGCGGCGGGCTGTCGCTACTTCGACAGGCTGGTGGCGACGACCGGTCATGATCGCTCCGCGTCGATGGCGATGGCGAGTTGGTCGGCGTGGTCGTCGAGCAGAGCCTTCAGCTCGCGGTAGTGAGGGTGGTCGTCCGTCTGCCTGAGCCAGGTGCAGGTGAATCTGCGGTGGTACTTCCAGAGGCGGCAGGCTTCCGGGTCGGCCGCGATGTGCGAGGGGCAGGGGGAGAAGAAGTACTCGCCCTGGGTGATGCGGGCCCAGATGTAGGCCGAGACGGCAAGCCGTTTCCGGTCGTGGTGATGGCGCGGTTGCCGGGCCATTGCTGCAGCTGGCCGACCATGTGGTTCCAGATCATGGGCGCCAGTGTCCAGTCGACGAGGCATTGGCGGCGGTGCTGGTAGTCGATGCGGGGCGAGGCTTCGAGGTCAGCGGCGATGGCGTCCAAGGCGATCTCGAAGGCGTGGAGGTTGTCCTGGGCGCGAGCCCACTTGCCTCGTCGAACCCGCCCACGAAGTCCAGAACCAGCAGCAGCCACCGCTCGGCCAGGCTCTCGAAGCCGTGCTGCCGACCGGTGGAGACCAGGCACTCCAGCCCAGGACGGTGCCGCTGGCCGGTCCGCCAGGCGAAACGCCGCACCGGTGCCGACGCCATCGCCGGCACCTCGCCCAGGTCCCGTACCGG
This sequence comes from Streptomyces sp. NPDC051020, assembly GCF_040683105.1. Taxonomy (NCBI): domain Bacteria; kingdom Bacillati; phylum Actinomycetota; class Actinomycetes; order Kitasatosporales; family Streptomycetaceae; genus Streptomyces; species Streptomyces sp. NPDC051020. The sequence continues at coordinate 3,045 of NZ_JBFBCG010000139.1, forward strand.
GCTGACGACCTCGGCCTTCCCCGCCTTCCACGCCGCCGTCCACGACCTGGACCAAGTCGGGCCCAGATCCAGGCGCTCGACCGCCTGGGCAGGAATCCCGGCCTGCCTGCCGCGGCCTGAGCACGAAGCCGGAACCCGGCCCCACCACACCTCGACACACCGTCAGGCACTCACACACTCAACAACGTGACAGCGCCGTCATCAGAACTTGACCCGGTCGGCGTTCGGCCGGGGGCTACCCGTGGCGGCATCAACGCCCCTGTGCTGCTGCTTCGCCTGCTCGCGAAGGGCGTGGATGAGCGTCGTGACGTGAGGCCGGTCGCTACGGCTGATTGCGGCGACGCCGATGTGCCGGATCGGCCCTGGCGACTTGATCGGGACGGCGCATAGGCCAGGGATCTCCGGGGCGAGCGCAATAGAAGGGACCAGGGAGATTCCCATGCCTGCGGCGACGAGAGAGCGGGCGAAGAAGTAGTCGGTGGTGGTACCGCGCACTTCCGGATCGAAGCCGGCGCGCTCGGCGTAGCGGCGCAGATATGCCTCGGTCTTCAGGCAACCGAGCACCCAGGGTTCGGCTGCCAGCTCGGCGAGGTTGAGTGCTTCGCGGTTGGCGAGTCGATGCCCTTGAGGCAGGACGACGTGCAGGGGGTCTTCCAGGAGCGGCGTCCACTCCAGGCTGGAGCTGGGGCCCGGCCCAACGGGTAGCGGGCCGTCGAAGTGGTAGGCGAGGGCGAGGTCCACGGCGCCCTGGCGGACTAGCGGCAGGGTGTCCTCGGGTTCGCCCTCTCTGATGTGGAGCACGGTGCCGGGATGCGCTGCCATGAGCCGGGAGAGGGCACCGGGCAGCAAGATCCTGCCGCCGCTGGTGAAGGTAGCGACGGTGAGCAGGGTACGGCCGGTGCTGAGCTGGGCGACCTGCCGTTGTGCGTGTGCGAGCTCTGCGGCGACGGATTCGGCGGCGCCGACCATGATCTGGCCGGCCTGTGTGAGGGTGACGCCGCGGGTGCTGCGGACGACGACCTGGGCGCCGAGGCTGCGCTCCAGGGCAGCCACGTGCTGAGAGACGGCCGAAGGGGTAAGGCGGAGAGCCGTGGCCGCCTGGTTGAAACTGCCGTGCTCCGCCACCGCGCGCAGGACGCGGAGCCGCTGCACATCGATCAACAGTTTTCCTTAATACTCATCCAGTAAGTCAGGACTTCTGCTCATGACCATAGGCTTCCAGGATGGGCGCATGCAAAAGATCTGCGTCATCGGCGGAAGTCGGTACTTCGGAAAGCTCCTGGTGGAGCGGCTGCAGGCCGCGGGTCACCAGGTCACTGTGATCAACCGCGGCTCCACCCCGCCACCCGTCGGCGTCGAGCACCTCGTTGTCGACCGGAACGACGAGGCCGCCCTGACGGCCGCGCTCGACTCCCGCACCTTCGACGTCGTTGTGGACCAGGTCTGCTACACCCCGGTGCAGGCTGCTATCGCCGCCCGCGCCTTTGCCGGCCGCACCCGGCGCTACGTCATGACCTCCACGATCGAGGTCTACGACCCCGTGACCGCCGCGCTGCCGACTGTGCCGGCAGGCACGCCGGTGCCGGAGGAGATCGTGGACCCGGCCACCTGGCTGGTGGCCATGGACCTGCCCTGGCACGACGACGCGTACCTGGAGGCGCACTACGCCGAGGGCAAGCGGCAGGCGGAGGCCGTCTTCACCCGCGCCGGCGGCGTCGAGTTCGCCTCCGTGCGCAGCGCACACGTGCTGGGCGGCGGCGCGCAGGAGTTCACCGGCCGGCTGGCGCACTACGCCGAGCGCATCGCCGAGGGCCGAGCGATCACTGTGCACACGAAGGCGCTGCCCACCGTCTTCATCCACTACGAGGAGCTAGCGGACCTGCTGCTGTGGGCGACCACAGCCGACTTCACCGGTCCGATCAACGCCTGCTCCGACGGCCCGCTCGACGTACACGACCTCGTCGCGATCATCGCCACGCGGGTCGGCCGGGAGCCCGTCTACCGGACCGTCCGGGCGGGCGAGGAGGCTTCACCGTTCTCCTTCGACCGTTACTACGCCATGAGCAACGCCCGCGCGAAGGAGCTGGGGTTCTTTTTCTCGCGCACCACCGACTGGCTGCCCGGCACCGTCGCCGAAGCCCTCACCACCGAGCCGTCACCCAACGCCTAAGGATCAAGTCACCATGCAGTACCGCACCATCGCAGACACTGCCGTCAGCGTCATCGGCCTGGGTGCCATGCCGCTGTCCATCGAGCACCGCCCGGACGAGGCGCGGGCCATCGCCACCGTCCACGCCGCCCTCGACGCCGGCGTCACGCTCATCGACACCGCCGACAGCTACCACTGGCACGCCAACGAGGTAGGCCACAACGAGCTCCTGATCGCCCGCGCCCTGGCCAGCTACGGCGGCGATACCTCCGGCGTCCTGGTTGCCACCAAGGGCGGCCGCAGCCGCCCCGGCGACGGTAGCTGGACCGTCACCGCCACTCCTGCCCACCTCAAGCGCGCCGCCGAGGCTTCCGCCAGACGCCTGGGCGTCGAGAGCATCGGCCTATACCAGCTGCACAAGCCGGACCCGGCCGTACCCTGGGCAGAGTCCGTCGGCGCCCTGCGCGAGTTGCTCGACGCCGGCACGATCCGCGCTGCCGGGATCTCCAACGTCACCACCGCCCAGATCCACCGGGCACACGCGATCCTCGGCGACGGACTCGTCTCCGTGCAAAATCAGTACTCGCCTGCCCTGCGCGCCAGCGAGCCCGCGCTGCAGCTGAGCACGCAGTTGGGCCTGACCTTTCTGCCCTGGAGCCCGCTGGGCGGCATCTCCCGCAGCTCCCTCGACGGTCCGTCCGGCCCGACCTCGGCGGGCACAGCCTTCCACCGCATCGCAGCCGAGCGCGGCGTCAGCCCGCAGCAGATCGCGCTGGCCTGGCTGCTCGCCCGCTCCCCGGTAGTGCTCCCAGTGCCGGGAGCCAGCCGCCCAACCTCCATTACCGACTCAGCACATGCCGCGGAGCTCAAGCTGAGCACGGAGGAGCTGACGCAGCTTGAGGACGCTCTCCCTGGCTGAGGTGGGTCACGGGGCGTCGCTTGCAGACTTTGACCGAGGACGGCTGGGACCTGCTGCCTGTCGCTGCATAGGCACCGTCGCCGGCCGGCCGAAGTCGACTCGGGTGTCCATCTCCAAGCGGAACGTTCCGTACGGGTTGACGTTCGACCAGAACAAGGCGGTCAGGCCGCGCCGGTCCTCGTCCGTCAGTCTCGATGCCCACGCTGGTTCGGCCAGCAGCTCATATCGTCAGCGCCATGCCGCTGACAGCAGAGACCGCCACGCCCCTCGATGCACCGCGACAACAGGGCGAGACAGGGACGAGGCCACGTAGAGCCATGGGATGGCCTTGAGGCCCCGAGCCCCTCCCCGCCACCGACCAGACCGGCGGCAGGACCAATGAGACCGTCAGTGGTCGACCTTGATGACGATCTTGCCCACCTGGGCGCCCGCCTCCATGTAGCGGTGCGCCGCGACGATCTCGTCCAGGGCGAAGGTGTGGTCTACGGCAGGCCGAAAGGCACCGGTGCGCAGGCCGGAAGAGACAAACGCCTCGGCCCGGCGAAGCCGCTGCGGGTCTCTGGTCGTCTCATGCATGGTGTAGGTGCGCATGTTCAGTGCAGGCATGCCGAGTTCGAACCCCGGATAGGGGGTCACCTGGCCGCTCACCGCCCCGTACAGAAAGAGCGTGCCGCCGGGGGCGACCACCTTGGCCAGGTCCACAACGCCAGGTCCCGCGACGGCATCGAAGACGAATTCGACGCCCCGGCCTGAAGTCAGGGAGAGCACGCGATCGGCGATGTTGTCCTCGTCGGTGACGATCACTTCTTCCGCCCCCGCCGCAAGCAGCGCATCCTTCTTGGCGCGGCTGCGTGTGGTGGCGATGGGCACTGCGCCGACACGCCGGGCGACCTGAATCGCGGCCAGCCCGACACTGCTGGAGGCGGCCGTGAGCACGACGGTGTCACCTGCTCTCATCCCGCCTACTTCGACCAGCGCCCCGTAAGCCGTCACATAAGGCATCCACACCGCCGCGCCCTCGACCGCGCCGAGTCCCTCGGGGCGGTGCACGACCGCGGCCGCAGGAACAATCGCGCGCTCGGCGTAAACGGCGTAGTCATTCATCGAGAACGCAGGCACCACACTGACCGCTTGGCCGATCTCGAACCCGGTCACATGCGCGCCGGCCGCCTCGACCACCCCTGCAGCCTCGGCGCCGAGCCGGGCGGGGAACTCCTTGACCAGCTCGATGTAGTGGCCGCTGCGAAACAGCACCTCAGCGCGGTTGAGCCCGATCGCATCCACACGGATCAGCAGCTCGCCAGCGCCGGGGTCGCCGACCGGCACATCCTCCAGCCGCAACACCTCCGGCCCGCCGTACTCGTGGAACCGCACCGTCGTGGCCATCACGCATCCCCCTTCGATCGACGACAGCGGCACGGGACCGCACCGCCGCCCCTCACCCAACCGCAAAGTACGACGACTGTCAAAGTTCGACAGTCGTGATACTTTGACGGAAGTCGTATAACACGCGGACAGGAGGCCGACAGGCAAATGGCGACAGCGCGGCAGAGGAGCCAGGACGATCGCATCCCGGCTCACCCGGACATCCACACGATCAGTCTTCAGCAGGTGCTTGAGGCCCTGGTCGACCCCATGCGCCGACGGATCGTCAGCGAGCTGTACGCCGCACGGCAAGACCTCGCCTGCGGCACGATCGAGCTGCCGGTCAGCAAGTCCACCGCCACGCATCACTTCCATGTGTTGCGCGAAGCTGGCCTCATCCGCCAGTACTACGTCGGCACTTCCCGGATGAACGCGCTACGCCGCGAAGAGGTCGACGAAGCCTTCCCCGGCCTCCTCCACGCACTGGTCAGTGAGCGCGACCAGCCGTGATCCCGCAGGGGCCCGCGTGGGGCGAGTCCGGCACCTGTGTCAGCCGAGTCCGGTATGCAGCATGTCGATGAACCGGTCGTGACTTCGGCGATTTTCACTCCGGCTCGTATTGGGCGACGCGCCGACGCAGTTCGAGGTTCTTGCCATGGGCCACCTCCAGGGCCTTTCGTAGCCTCTCGACCTCTGCGTGGTGAGCCTGTTGCTGTCTTGTGAGGCGAGCACTCAGCGCCCTTACGGCGGCTGAGGTCGATGAGTCACCGGGCGGATCTGCAGGTGCCGGCGAGGCCGACCCGCCCTCGGCGCGGTGACGTTCGATCCGGGTGCGCAGTCCCGGGCTCGAGTAGAGGAAGTCTGTGCTCACCCCGGGTCTGTACGGTGAGTGGTGTAACTCCCGAGCTGGAAGCACAGTTGATGACTGACGTGACGAGTGACATCGAGGCCGGGAAGGCCACCGTGGATGTGACGAACGCTGTGGATGACGGGCTGGCCGCCGAGCTGGTGGCCCGGGCTCAGGCCGGCGGGGTGAAACTCACCGGAGAGGGCGGCCTGCTGCAGCAGCTGACAGTGATGATGTAGCCCGTGGCATCGCTTGGAGGTCTGACCCGGCAGCTGACCGGCACTTGGGTTGTCCTTGCTTGGAATTGTCGATCTCCCAAGCGGTGCCGCTGCGCGCGGCCGGTCGGGCATCTGTGACTTCATAGGAGCCCGGCCAAAGGTCCCATCACTGTCTTGTCCGTCTGCCCGACCGACGCGCGTGCCGCCCCTCATGTGTCGTTTGGAAGGACAGCAGACCAGCATGGCAGCGGATGAGATAGCCGTCATCGGCGGGATCGACACCCACACCGACACCCACACCGACACCCACCAGGCTGTGGTCATCGACACGGTCGGCCGTCATCTGGCCACGGAGCCGTTCCCCACCAGTTCTGCCGGCTACCAGCAGCTGCTGGACTGGCTGCGCTCGCACGGCGAGGTCCTTGCAGTCGGGGTCGAAGGGACCGGCGCCTACGGAGCCGAGCTGGCCCGGTTTCTGTCGGCGAACGGCATCACCGTCATGGAGGTCGACCGGCCCGACCGCAAGGCCCGAAGGGACAACGGCAAGTCCGACCCCGTCGACGCCTACGCCGCAGCGACGGCCGTGCTCTCGGGTCGGGCCAAGGGGACGCCGAAGTCCCGCAACGGCATCGCTGAAGCCATCCGCGCCCTGCGGGTGGCCCGTAGCTCGGCCATCAAAGCTCGCACCCAGACCGTCAACCAGATCCGCACCCTGATCATCACCGCCCCTGCCGAAGTGCGTGAGCAGTTCCGGGAACTGCCCTCGGTGGAGCTGATCGACCGCCTGGCCCGTTCCCGCCCTGCCGGCGACCTGGCGGACCCGGCCTGCGCCGTCAGGACGGCTCTGCGGCGGCTCGCCCGCCGTTACCGGACGCTCAGCCAGGAGATCGCCGATGCGGACGCCGAGCTGAAGCCCCTGGTGACGAGGGCCGCACCGCAGCTGGTCGCCCTGCCGGGTGTCGGTCCCGAGAGCGCCGGACAACTCCTGATCACCGCTGGTGACAACCCCGAGCGGCTGAGGTCCGAGGCGTCCTTCGCGCATCTGTGCGCGGCCGCGCCCATCCCGGCATCCTCCGGCCGTACGAACCGGCACCGTCTCAACCGCGGAGGCGATCGCCAGGCCAACCGGGCTCTGCACACGATCGTCATCGTCCGCATGCGCAACGACCGCCGGACGCAGGAGTACGTTGCCCGCCGCACTGCCCAAGGCATGACAAAGAAGGACATCATCCGCTGTCTGAAACGCTTCGTTGCTCGCGAGGTCTACAAGCACCTGCCTCGCCCACACATGACGCCTCAACACCTTCAGCCGGCCACTTGACGGTCTATAGGAGCTTCCAAGCGGGTGCTGGAGTCCGCGCTGGAGGGCGAACTCACCGATCATCTGGGACACGAGCCCGGAGAGCGGGCCGAGGGCGGCCGGGAGAACTACCGCAACGGTCACCGGTCCAAGACGGTGACCACCGAGGCCGGTCCTGTGGAGATCACTGTGCCGCGGGACCGGGCCGGGACGTTCGAGCCGCAGCTGGTCAAGAAGCGGCAGCGGCGTTTGGGCGGGGTGGACGAGATGGTGCTGTCGCTGTC
>NZ_JBFBCG010000140.1:0-9936 GCF_040683105.1 Streptomyces sp. NPDC051020
TTGCCAGGATGCGGTGAGGTACCAGCGGCCGCGCTCCACGTTCAGGTGGATGCGGTAGGCGACGGCCCGGTTCGCGGTGATGCGGTCGGCCCACTCCGCACCCCGGTGCGCGAACGCCACGGTGGAGGTGAGGACGTACCGGCCGTGCCCGGCGTTGGCCAGGTGCGCGAGCGGAGCAGGCAGTCTGATGCTGACCTCGCCGTCCGGGGTGACACGGATCGTCTCGTTCCCGAACCGCTTCCCCGACTCACCGTCCCCAGCGAGAAACCAGCGCTCCGCCTCCCACCGTTCCCGCCACCGGCCCTCGGTGAGCCGGGCCTGGGCGAGGTGGTGGCGGGTGTTGAGGAGACGCTTGCCGCCCCGAACCACCCGCACCCGCCCTGCCTGCCACTCGGCAACAGCAGTGGCGCGCCGGTCTTCCAGTGCCGCGAGACGGCGGGACTTGCGGAACCACTCGTTCTTCGACCGGTAGCCGCCCGCGGCCCGCTTCGTTCCGGGCGCCCCGACCGGGAGGGACAGGCGGTGCCGCAGCGTCTTGATCCCGGCCTCCAGCTTCCGGATGTGAGCCGCCTGGCAACGGCGCGCCAGCGCCCACTGATCGTGCGTGGCCTTGGTGATCGCACCCGCGATCCGCGACGACGACAGTGCGGTCAGCTCCCGCTTACGCGACGCCCACGTGTCCGCACCGTGCTCCAGACCGTCCGCACAGCGCGCCTTGAGATCACCGGAAGCCAGCGCACCCAGATGCTCGCCGACGGTGCGCAGCACCATCTCGTCGTGGGGGGTGAGGTGTTTGAGACGGTCCCGGATCGCCACCCCGCAAGGCCCCGGCACCACGAAGGACGCCGCCAGCTCCCGCACACCACCCACCACACCACCCCCTCCCGCAAGGGCCGGACACCCGTCACCCAGCCCAACGAGCAACAGCCGCCAAGGTCACCCATTCGACCCCAGAACCCCCGTTCCTACCCGCGCGAACCTGCCGGCAGGACTCACTCCTGCTCACCACAACTCACTCCCGCTCAGCAAACCGACAGCAGTTCACCACCCCTTGCCGATCTCCTCCTGGCCGAGGGTCTCGCCGTCGATCTCGCAGATCTTCCGGGTGCGGATCCGCCCATGTCCTCCAGGTGGTACTGGTGGAACGCGATCGACCGGTTTTCGGTGGCGGACGATGCCCGAACGGGGATCGGCCAAACGAGATGGCACCGGACCAGACGGTGGCGGGCATGCGTACCTCCCAAGGTCCCTGCTGGGCGGTGGGGCGCGACCCAGGCCGTCGTCCCGCGGCGCGACCTTGCGGCTGCCCTCGGCTGCCGCGTCACCCGTCACCCTGCTCGATGTCCAGATGGATCGGGCCCCGAAGTTCGGGGCTGGGCCGGTACGGTGGCGGGTCGGCGACCAGCCTGGGCCGGTCGAGGCGGCGTACCAGCTCGGTCAGTGCGATGTGGGTTTCCCTTCGGGCCAGCGGGCCGCCGAAGCACAGGTGAATGCCGCTGCCGAAGCCGAGGTGCTGGTTGTCACGCCGATCGGGGTCGAAGCGGTCGGGATCGTGGAAGCGGTCCGGATCGCGGTTGCCTGAGGCCAGCATGAGCATGATCTGCGAGCCCTGGGGGATGACGGTGTCGGCGACGGTGATGTCGCTGTACGCCACCCGCCAGGGAATGATGTGCACGGGGGGCTCGTAGCGCAGCAGTTCCTCGACCAGCGGCACGACGAGGTCCGGTTCGTCGCGCAGGCGCTGCAGCACCTGCGGGTGGCGCAGCAGCGTCAGCATGCCGTTGGTGATGAGGTTGACGATGGTCTCATGGCCGGCGATGAGGAGCAGTCTGGCGGTGTCGACGATTTCGGCGTCGGCCATCCGACCGTCGGGCCCGTCGTCGTTGGCCAGCCGTGACAGCAGGCCGTCTCCTGGCCGGCCGTGGCGCTGTTCCACCAGCTCGCCGAGGCACTGGCGCAAGTCCTTGCGGGCCTGTACGCCCTTGTCCAGTTTTTCCTTCGGGTCGTGCTCGGGGTTGTAGTCGATCGAGTTCATGATGTCGTTCACCCAGAGGTGGAACCTCGGTTCGTCCTCGCGTGGCACGCCGAGCAAGTGACAGGTCACGGTTACGGGGAACGGGAAGGCGAAATCGTCGACGATGTCGATCTGCCCCTTGCCCGCCAAATCGTCGATCAGGCTGCCGACGGTGGCGGTCAGGAAGCCTTCAAGTCCGGTCACCAGCCCAGGGGTGTGCGGAGGGCCGAAGTGACGCATCGCCATACGCCGCAGGCGATCGTGCTCGGGCGAGTCCATGTGGATGAACGACGACGTGGCCCCTTCCTCGGCTGGGGGCCTCGGACGCGACAGATTGCGCAGGTCGGAACTCAGATGCGGGTCATTCAGTATGTCCGTGATCTCGCGATAGGTGCTGATGACGTAGCTGCCGTCCTCCTGCCGAGCCACCGGCGTCTTGCGCAACTCGGCATACAGCGGGTAGGGGTCGGCCCGGGCGGAGTAGTCGAAGATCCGTTGCAGCGTGCCGGGCGTCCCGGTCGTGGTCGCCTGGCCTTCCTCCTGCCGATGCTGGTGTACGGCCGTGACGCGGCGCTCACCCGGGTCATGGCCTGTGACGACCACCGTGGCACCCTGCGCGAGCAGGGCGGGGCCGGGGAAGTCGACGGGCACCGGTTTCATGTCGGCCGGCTGGTCCGGCGTGGGGCAAGGGGGCGGGAAAGGTGCGGCCGTCTCGATCAACCGTCGGTAGTGGTCAAGCCACTTACCGTTGTTGAAGCTCACGGCGGCCGTGACGCGGCCCCGATACCCATATGCGGTGACGAAACGGTGGTCGTCCAGCGATCCCTGGGTGACGACCACCTCGTCGGCGAAGGTCGGCACGCCGACGGACTTGATGTTGACGCCGAACTGGATCGACCAGAACAGCGGGATGGACAGGTGGGGCCGGCGGTCCGCCTGGGCACTGACCATGTTGTGCGCCGCGACCTCTGCCTGCTCCACGGCGTTGGCCCAGTGCTCCAGTGAGATGAGCCGGTATTCGTAGATGGGGTTCGGGCAACGTGCCACGTCTCCCGCGGCGAAGACGTCGTCGGTGACGCGGCCATTGATGTCGAGGGCGCGGCAGCCCGTGTCACAGGTGATTCCCCATACGCCCGCCGCCAGTCCCGACTCCCGCAGCCACTCGGTGTTGCGGATGCTTCCGAGTGCCACCACCGCCACATCGGCGTCGACCGTACTGCCGTCGTCGAAGTGAGCACGGCGAAACCGTCCCTGCGCGTCGCCCTCCAGCCGGGCGACCTTGACACCGCACCGCAGGTCGACACCGTGAGCGCGCTGCATGTCGGCCGCAACCTCGCCGGTCATGCCGCCGAGCGCCCCGACCAGCGGGGCCGGCGCGAGTTCGGCGACGGTCACCGGGATGTCCCGCTCGCGGCAGACGGAGGCGATCTCGGAGCCGGCGAATCCCGCACCGATGACCAGCACACGGGAGGGTTCGGCGGCGAGGGCCCGCTGCAGGCTCTCGGCATGCTCGCGTGTACGTACGACGAACACCCCGTCCAGGGCCGCCTCGGATTCGACGAACCACGGCCGGGCCCGTACCCCGGTGGAGATCAGCACCCGGTCGAAGGGAACCTCGCGTCCGTCGGCGAGACGCACGTGGTTCGTCGCGAGGTCCAGCCCGCTGGCGGGCACGCCCAGCAGCCACTTCGCATCGATGCCACGACGGCGGGGCAAAGGGGTGCCCCCGGCCGGCACCCACCCGGTCAGTACTTGCTTGGACAGGGGAGGCCGGTCGTAGGGCTCGCCCAACTCGTCACCGATCATGGTCAACGATCCGGTGAAACCCTCGTCTCGCAGAGCCTCCGCGGCCCGCAGCCCCGCCAGCGAAGCCCCGACGACCACGATGCGGCCATCGCGCTTGAACGCACGCAGGTTGTCGGCACTGGTCATGACGGCGACGCCTCCGCCGGTGCGTGCCGCGCCTCCAGCTGGTCGACCAGGATCGCCTGGACCGGGCAGGCCGCCGCGGCGCGTAGCACCTGGTCGCGCTGGGCGTCGTCGGGGTTCGGGGCGTACATGAGCGCTTCCTCACCGTGCATCCGGAACGCCTCCGGAGCCAGGAATGCGCACTGCGCATACCCCGCACATCGGGAAAGATCAACGACAACTTTCACCCCGACCTCCACAGGGAGTGGGAGCTGCAGACCCTCAAGCCGGCGCCACTCCGGCGCGCAACGAGGGAGGATCCGGCCGCTGCCCACCCCTGCGGAGTGCGACGGGGTGCACCCGCGCTCGTCGGGTCCCCATGGAAAGAATTGATCATCGCGGCTCAGGCGATCGGTGCCTGGCTAGGGACGTACCCGTGGTTGCGGCTGCATTTTGGTTACGCAAACGGCGCTCTTTTGGATTGCCGTTTCGACGGAAACCGTGTGGCACGGTGCGCCGGAAAACCGTCACAAGATCAGCGCAACAGCGGCACCGATACCGGCGAGTCCGATGGCCCGGGAGACGAACGCCTGGCATCCAACGTTGACATCAACGACGCTGGACAGCGGCGTACCTTGGTGGAGAACCGGCGTACGCGGCACGGCAGACGCCGAGTCTGCAGAGGTCGGATCGAACTCCTGAAGCGGTGACCGGCGGCAGCCCCATGCCCTTCGCGTGCCCACTCGGCAGGACTCGGGCAACGGCGCTTGACCGGGCCATTGAGGCTCCGTCGATCGCGTGGGCAGGCTCCAAACGACCGCTTCCGGTTGGCGGTCGAAGCGACGGCCACGGGAGAGCTGGCCCAGGAGCTGCCGGGGTTCGGTGCGGAGGGTGAGGCGTGGCACGTGATTAGCCGCCCCCGCCGTCAGCCTTGTCGCCCCGAGGAGCGCCGACCCGAGTGGACGCAGAGCGCGGCGGGCCGATGATCAGAAAGCCGACGAGCGCGGCTACGGCGCCGACGGCCTCGGCGATCGCGCTGGCGGTCTTACGCGGCCACCAGACCGGCTCGTACATGTTCGGCAGCGGACCGAGCGTGCCCACGTTCACATACCGATAGAGCAGCACGGCGCCCAGGGCGGAGACGGACACCAGGAAGGCGAACGCCCACACCGGCCGCCGACGACCGAGGAGCAGGACCAGCAGCGCGGCCAGGGACGCCACGGCGGCTTCGAGGCGGAACAGCGTTCCCTGGCTGATCTGCTGCCCGACCGGGTCATAGGCAGAGGCGAGGCCGGCGTGCACGTAGGCGTTCACGGTCAGTGCGGCCGCGGTCACCACTTGGAGCAGCACGCGCACGACCGTGCGCCGACTGATGGCGGTGCGGTGCGGGCGGCCGCCGGGTCCGGGAGCCATCGCTACTGCCCGGTCCTGGTCGCGGTCGCGGCGGCGCTGCCGGGGGCCGGTGACGCCGGGCCGTTCCCGCCGACCTGGAGGTGGGTGTCCATGCCGAGTTCCCGGTGTTTGTCGATGGGGCACCACAGCTCGTAGCTGCCGGCCTGGAGGGTGACCGTGAGCCGCGCCTGGCCGCCGGGCGGGACGGTCGAGGTGTGCGCATCGGACACGCCGGGCCCCGCGACGGCCAGTGCGTGCGCCACGGCGCCGGCGTTGTCCACGACGAACGTGACGGTCCCCGCGGCCGCGTGGGCCGGCGAGAGGGTCAGTGAATACTCCTTCATTGTGACGGTTATCGTCGTGGCCGGCTCTGCGCTCGCGCTCGGACTCCGGGTCGGGCCGGGGTCGAACCGCTGGAGCATGCAGTGGCGGTGGTCAGCGCGATGAGCGCCAGGAACTTCTCTCCGTCGCGGGCGGGGCGCGGAGATCCGAAGCAGTGCACGGCCATGTTCGGCGGGCCTCCCTTCCGCGACGAGACTGGCCCACGTTCCCGGCCGCGCCAACGCCGACACTCTCCGCGGGCGGGCCATCACCCGATCGGGCCGCCGCGGCCACCATCAGCAGTGAAAGGGCCGCAGCCCGAACCGCGGCCGGTGACCGACTGCCCCACGCAGGCGAAAGTCGAAGATCCACCGCGAGGTCGGCGGGGCTCATCCATGCGCACCAACTCGGAGCGGTATCGACTGCTTGAACGGACAGAGCCGCTTCGGCTGCTAGGTGCGTACGGCCGTGCCGCACCGATTGATCGGCGCGGCACGGTATCGCACGCGGTAAGAGACGACCGCCAGGCGGTTTTGGTTCAGACCACTGCCATCAGTTCGTTCGCCTCCTCCTCGGCAGGCCCCGTCTCAGTGGCCTTGCCGCGCGGCAGCAGCAGCGCCACGACGAGCGTGCCCGCGCCGAGGATCACGGCACCGATCAGGCTGGTGTGGGCGACGGAGTCCGCGAACGACGAGCCGACCGCGTCCTTCATCTGCTGCGCGCCCTGGGCGAGTTGGCTGGCCTGCGCCTTCAGCTGGGCGGCCTGATGGGGGTCGGCCGCGTGGGCGGCCTGCGCCGCGAGCTGCCGGGCCTTCTCCCCGATGCCCTGGGCGACGGCGTATCCGGCGCCGACCGAGTCCTGGGCGGTGGACAGGGCGCTCGTCGGGAGCTTGCTGCCGGCGGTGACATCGGAGAGGTGGTCGGAGTAGGAGGCCGACAGCAGCGAACCGAGGATCGCGATGCCCAGCGAGCCGCCCAGCTCCAATGAGGTGTCGTTCACTGCGCCGCCGACACCCAGTTCGGACTCCGGGAAGGCGCCCATGATCGCGTCGGTGCAGGGAGAGAGGGCAAGACCGATGGCCAGGCCCAGGATCACCAGGGGCGCCACGAAGTTGCCGTAAGAGGACGAGCCGTCCACCTGGGTCAGCAGCGCGAGTGCCGTGGTGCCGCCGATCATGCCCGCGGTGACCGTCCACTTCATACCGACGCGAGGGGTCAGGTAACCGGTCAGCGCCGAGCCCACGAAGACGGCGCCCGCCAGCGGCAGCATGCGCACGCCGGTGGCCAGGGCGTCGTAGCCCAGGACGAACTGCAGGTGCTGGGTGAGGTAGTAGAAGGCACCGAAGACGGCCAGGAAGAACAAGGCGACGGCGAGGTTGGACCCGGCGAAGCGGCGGCTGGTGAAGCGCCGGACGTCGAGGATCGGGCGCGGGTGGCGCAGCTCCCACAGGACGAAGGCCACCAGGCCCGCGCCCGCGACGACCGCGGCCGTGACCGCCTTGGCGTCCCAGCCGAAGTGCGGACCCTCGATGATCATGAAGACCAGCGAGCCTACCCAGACCACCGACAGCAGACCGCCGACGTAGTCGATGCGGTCGTGGTGACCGGCCTTGGAGGGCGGGACCAGGACGAAGGCCGCGACCAGGGCGACGGCGGCGATCGGCACGTTGATCAGGAAGGTCGAGGCCCAGCCGTGGTTCTTGAGCAGCGCGCCCGCGACTACCGGACCGGCCGCGATGGCGAGCCCGGCGGTGGCGGTCCACAGTGTGATCGCCTTGGCGCGCTCGGAGCGCGGGAAGGTCGCGGCGAGGAGGGAGAGCGTGGCCGGCATGATCAGCGCGGCGCCCACGCCCATGACCGCGCGGGCGGCGATGACGGTTGCGGCGCTGTCGGCGAGGTAGCCGAAGACGGCCCCGCCGCCGAACACCACCAGTCCGAGGACGAGCGCGCCGCGGCGGCTGTACTTGTCGCCGATCGCGCCGAGCAGCAGCATCAGCGCCGCGTACGGGACGGTGTAGCCGTCGATGACCCACTGCAGGTCGGCGCTGGTGAGGCCGAGGTCCCGGGTCATGTCGGGCGCGGCGACGGTGAGGGCGGTGTTCGCCATCACGATGATCAGCAGGCTCAGGCAGAGGACGAGCAGCGCCCACCAGCGCCGGCCGTAGGGCCGGCCTGTCCTCTCGACCGGTTCGTTGATGACGAGACGCATGGGTGCGGGTCTTCCTCTTCTCTTCACTGTTCCGACTTGCACAGCGCCGTGCAATTGCACAGCGATGTGCAATGTATGATGTTTCACAGTGCTGTGCAAATCAAGGAGGTGAAGGCATTGGGGAGGCGTAGGGGAGCGCCGGAGGGCCGTGGAGAATGGCAGCCATGACCACGGGTAACGCCAGCCGGGCCGATGCCAACCGCCGTCGCATCCTGGAGGTCGCGCTCGCCGAGCTGCTGCGCGACCCGGACGCGTCCATGGACCAGATCGCGCGGGCCGCGGGTGTCGTACGGCGCACGGTGTACGGGCACTTCCCGAGCCGCGAGGCACTGATCAGCACGCTTGTCGACGGCGCGGTGGAGGCGGTCACGACCGCGCACGCAGCGGGCCGCGAGGGCGTCGCGGACCCGGCGGAGGCAGTCGCCCGCTCGACGCTCGCGGTGTGGGAGATCGCCGACCGCTACCGGATCCTGGTCGCCCTGGCCCAGCGCAGCGTCACCGTGCAGGGCATCCGCGACCGTCTGGCGCCGGTCCGCGCGGCGTGCGCCGGGATCCTGGCCCGGGGCCTGGAGCAGGGCGTGTTCGAGTCGCCGCTGCCGCCGCGGGCGTTGGCGTATGTGCACGAGCAGATGCTGTTCGCGCTGATGGAGGCGGTGAACGAGGGTGTGCTGACAGCGCGTGAGGCGGGCCCCTCCGCCGCGGTCACCCTGTTGACCACGGCGGGCGTGCCCGCCTCACGGGCCGCTGAACTGGTGGCGAGGCTGAGCGACTGAGAACCCCAAAAACCCCTCCGACGGCGGATTCCGCTGCCGGAGGGGTCCTACGGGTGTGAACCGGGCGACTCGTAGACGGGGGACGTCCCGGCCGCCCGGGGGTATGGGAGGGGCTCAGGCCTTCGAGGACATCTTCATCGCGCTCGACGAGCAGACCGTGGTGGTCCCCGGCACCGACGCGGCAGCCCGGGCGCCGGGCACCCCAGGTGTGGCTGCCTTTCATCGAAAAGGTTCTGGCCGTGGATCTTTCCGAGGACAGTGAGGCCCAGTTCGCCGATACCGTGACCTCGGTCATGCCGAAGCAGCAACACGGGCAGCGACAGCAGACGACGGGTGACGGCGTACACCACCGTGGACAAGATCACGCAACCTGATCCCAGGCAGGGAAGAGCCGCTGCTCAGGGACGTGGGCTTCCGGTTCCTCACGGCGAAGGACTTCAATGCCAGAGGATGGTTCGTGTTCTTGAGCCCCACACCGTTCCCGCCTTCTACGAGAACCACCTCGGTTGCCGACATCGTCGACGGCCTCACTCGCCGCGCGTTGGCCAGGATTGACCTGGACCAATTCCGCCCGGATGCGTGGCCCGGGAACAGGCAACGAGCACAACGCATCGACTTGACCAGGGAGTTGAGAGTGACGCACGACGTTGCCGCGCTGGCGGAGGAACTCACGGCCATGGCCGCGGCCGATCACCAGTCCTCAGCCCACGCGAATAGCGACGACCCCGCCGAGCAACTGGCGTGGCGCCGGCTGACCGCACGGCACGGTGACCGACTCAGTGAGATCATGGATGAGTACGGCTGGCCGACAGCAGAAGACGTCGGCGAGGAGGCCGCAAGCGCGGCATGGCTGATTGCCCAGCACGCCGACCGGCAGCTCGACGTCCAGCGGCGCGCCCTCCACCTGATGCAGCAGGCAGTGTCGGCAGGCTCGGCCAGCCCACGTGAGCTGGCCTTTCTGCGCGACCGCACGCTGACCAACGAGGGCCGCAAGCAGATCTACGGCACTCAGATCGCCGGCGTGAATGACGGGGCACCGGTTCCGTGGCCCTGCGAAGAACCCGAGCGCATGGACGAACTCCGTGCGGAAGTCGGCATCGAGTCCTTCGACGAGTACGTTGCCAAGTTCGCGATGGCCTGACGCCCGTTCCCAGCGGCGTCCGGCGGATCATTGCCGGGCTCACGGTCGGCGTCCTAGCGCCATTTGCGGCTGCCGACGCGGCTCTTACCAGCGCCCCAACCACGGGATCACGCCCGGCTTGCTGAACAGCACACGCACCCCACGCGGAGGTGCGAGCAGCACCGGAGCGGCCAGTTCG